>JAHKLW010000001.1 GCA_020854815.1 Methanofastidiosum sp.
CATATATGCTTCTGGTATTTGTACTGATATGAGTTTCATTAGTGTCCCTCTAGCATCTGTATAATATCTAGGAGATACATATATATAAGAGTTTCGGTTATCCAGATATCTCTTATAACCTATCTGGGTATCTTCCTGATGTGTTTCTTGTATTATCCTTATACCCCCATAATATTATTAATATATTATATAGACACTTCATACCTATTGTCTGGATAATTCAATAGTGGTATTGTAATATCGCTCACGGATTATCATTATGGATAATCATTGTCTTTCATGTGGGTTATCCAGTAAATACTAATTTTGTTAACTAATATATATAGTTTTCGGTTAATAATGATAAACAATACTTCTTTTAGATTTCCATAAAGTATTACCAATTATAAACTTTATTAACAATGCACAACGATAATTTTTTAAGAAAAGGTAATATAGTATAATCATGTTACTGGTATTTGAATCCCAAATTAATGATGCAGTAACTCTAGTTGAGATCTTAAAGAAAAATGGAGCGCTTGCTATTTTTGATGAAAGTAAGTCTTATGGATTTAATCATATATCTATGGCGTTATACCAAACAACTCAAGCATTTAAGAATAAATCAAATTTTGCTGAAGACTTTTCACTTGAATATTTGATCAGATTGTCAGGAGAAAAACAGATATCTAAAGCTCTAACTTTTGGCATTAAGAATGGATTTAATAGAATAGGAATAATAACTAATGAAGAAAATAAAGATAAAATTACTCAAATTTTAGGCCAGTCTGTTGCCCCCGGAAAATATGATAAAGATTTCATAATAGGGTATTTTGAAATAAAAGATATCAATAATCATTTAGAAACAGAAAAAAAGATATTTGAAAAGATTGCATTGCTTAACACAAAAATATAGATTAATGATAACTAAAATTTATAATATTGAATAACATTAAATATTATCTTTTTTAAGTTTTCATTACGAAATGCGCAAGATTTACAATAAGATTTTTAAAGATACGTCTTTGTTTATGCCTGTGTATCCTGAAGAAATAATCGATATGCTCTTTTTGTTAATAAATGAAGTATCCGTTATGGTAACTGTAATCGCAGTAGTTGTAAGTTCTTTTGATCATGTTAAGCAAGTTGTAATAGAAAAAAAATTCACTTATAAAAATCAAATTATTATGATTCTCTTATTTGGAGCTTTTTCAATATTTGGAAATTATTCTGGAGTAAAGCTTTCTTCAGGTGCTATAGCAAATATTCGGGATATAGGGCCACTTGTTGCAGGCCTTATAGGTGGGCCTGTAATAGGTATTGGCGCGGGATTAATTGGAGGAGTAAACAGATACTTTGGAGGGGGTTTTACTGCGCTTCCTTGTTCAATTGCAACTTTTTCAGCAGGCCTGATTGGGGGATTAATATACAGGTACAATAATAAAGAATTTGTCGGAGCATATAATGCAACTATTATTGCAGCTTTAATTGAACTATACCATATGGGGATTACTTTAGTCCTTGCAAAACCTTTTGACCAAGCGTTAGAAGTAGTAAAAATTGTAGTAATACCTATGACTTTGTCAAATGCACTAGGTGTTGCAATATTTTCTCTTATAATTGGTAGCTTAATTAAGGACAAAAAGAAGATAAAAGAACTTGAAGAAAATTTAGATATTATTGCAACAAAAGAAGAACTAATATAGCGGGCCTGATGGGATTTGAACCCACGTTCTCAGGGTCCGAAGCCCTGCGCCATATCCACTAGACCACAGGCCCTATAGAATCTAAATCTAGGAATTTATAAATATATTCGAAATCCTTAAATATTAAGTATAATAAGCCTGTTTAGACTCTTTTAGGAGAGAAAAATAATGCCCAAAAGACGGAAAATATCAAGACCTTTTAAGTATAAGCCAGTGAGCGTAAAAGATCTTTTAGTTGAGATGAAAGATATCTCTGAGTTAATGGTAGATTTAGCCTATTCTTCAATACTTTTCAAAAATAAAGAAATAGCAGAAGATGTAACTGAACTTGAGAGCAGAATGGATGAATTAAATTATAGAATAAGGATAACGGCGATGCTTGCTGCAAGGAGTGTTGAAGACGCAGAAAGAATTTCTGCTGTTTTGCAATTTGCCTCAGCTTCTGAAAAAATATCAAATGCAGCTGGAGATTTATCCAATATTATCTTAAGAGACATGAAAATACATCCAATAGTCTATGAGGCTCTTGAAGACGCTGAAGAACAGATAGAAAAATATGAAGTATCGCCTAAATCAATAATATCCCACATGACACTGAAAAAAGCGGAACTAGGGTCTAAAATAGGCACTTATATAATCGCTGTAAAAAGAAAAGACTCTATCAAATATAATCCTTCAAAGGGTTTTGTTATTAAAGAAGGGGATGTACTAATTGCAAGAGGTAGCAACACTGGCCTTGAAATATTGAAGAGTATATGTAGTGGAATTAAAACAAAGTGGTGATATAATGGAAGCTGGCATGGCAGATATCTTAACTCAAATGAAAAATAATTCAGAACTAATGGTTGCACTATCATATACTGCTCTTTTATATAATAATAAATACATCGCAGAGGAAGTAATGGAACTTGAAGAGATTGTGGATAAACTGAACTATGAAATGGGTAGAAAAATACTTGAAAAAGCTTCTAAGGTTAGTAACCCTGAAGATCTACTAAGTCTGATCCATATAACTGAAGCAACTGAAGCCATTGCTGATGCAGCTTCAGAAATAGCGGATATTGTAACTAGAGGAATAGATGCTCACCCAATATTCAAAGAGGCAATGAAAGAAACTGATCAAATAATTGCCAGAGTAAAAATATGTTCAAACTCGATTATTATAGATAAAACTTTTCAAGAAATTAAATTGCAAAGCAAAACTGGAATTTACATATTTCTCATAAAGAGGGGTAAAGAGTATATTTATTCCCCAAAGAAGAATTTCAAAGTTCACGAGGGGGACATACTCTATGGTATTGGTATGGAAAGTGGCATAGAAAAATTACAAGAACTTGCTAACTGCAGGCCTCAGGCGTAATTTTTATTCTTAATTTCCCAGTTAGTCTCATGAATAAGATTGCCAATCCACCGGCTATGACTAAATAAATCATTAGAATTTCTAAGGATATTGAACCTAGGATAAAATTGGCCGACTGATACAATATAAATGAAAATACTGCTGTGAAAAATGTTAGCGCAAGTGTACTTATTACCTCTTTCTTATTAGTGGAGTAAGCTTCTATGAATCTACCAAACATAGCTATTGCAAAAGCAACATATATGAGTTCTATTCTTGATAGAATTGTTGCTATTACTAAAGGTATACTTTGCCAAGTTGGAAATTGAAGAAGATAATAATAACTCTGCCATACTCCGACAATGCCCAATAATACTGCGATAAGATAAAAAACAAATCCAACTCTCTTCGGAGAAAATTCTTTCTTTAAGAAATTATCAATTCCAAATCCCTTGAAAAATAAGTATATCCCAATGATAAATAAAAATCCAAACCACCCTAGTTGTGGTTTTCCCAATAAAAAAGCCGCCCCAAAAAGTAGGAAAACTAATCCAGGCGCTCCTAGCATAAGCCCTGCAAGTTTTCGATCTTCCATGATCTCTTTTATGTATCTGTGAAGAATAAAATAAGTTTCTTCAATTGTTTCGCTTTGCTGTATAACTATTCTATCTATCGATATTATAGATACCTTTGATTGAATGGCTGGTAAAATATTTTCATCTTCTCGCCCATCTGTTACAAGAATTACTCCCTTAATCTTTATTTTTTTAAGAACGTGATCAAGTTGATCTGATAGTACTATGTCAGATTTTACACCAACATCGATATCTCCAGTAAGTGCTACAACTTCACAAGGGGTATCCTCTTTTTTTAGTTTTCGATAAACTTGTATTGCCCTAAAAAGAACATTTGTATCAGATTCAGTAGGGTCAGCTGTACCGAGTTCCATTGCTGCATTTAGGATATTTTTTTCTCCTATTATAGGTCCTTGAATACCTGTTTTTACTCCCAGATCATTATCCCTATCAACTGAAAGTACCAATATTTTCTTCTCAAACATCGGTTTCTACCATCTTCTTTTTGACTGAGTCTATTTTATCTTGCATGGAAGACTTCTTGTCTAGCCTATAATCAATCTTTATGTTAGTTATAATTCTTTCTATTCCCATTTCAAATAATAAATTATGTGAGTTATCAATTAATTTAGATATCTCGTTCCACTCTCCTTCTACAATTGTTCCCATAGAAGTGAGCTGATACTTTAATCCACTTTTTTCTATGTTTTTAATAACTTTAGCTATATATGTACTAAGAGATGTTCCAACTCCAATAGGGACAAAAGATATTTCTACTATCAAATATTTCCTCCCGCTTGAAGAATCTTCAGTTCTTCCAAGGTGAGTTTTTCTCCATTTTTAAATTTCTCTAAGATATCCTCACTTTTCTTTGATAACTCTTTTTTCTTTTCTTTTATCTTTTTTTCTTTTTCCTGCTTCTCAGTTTTTCTTGAATTGATCTCTAATCCCTTGATTTTAGCCCTTAGTTCTCTTATTTTATCGTAAAGTTCATCAACATTTTTTTTCTTTTCAAGATAGTTCTTGTGTATGTTATCGGCTTCTTTTTTTATATCCTCAGAACTATTGAAATAGTAGATCATACGCTCATGATACTTAGTGGATTCATCAGATAGTTCCAAAACTTTTTTGTGGTATTCCTCAGAATTTTTTTTCAACGTGTCTAAATCTTTTCGAGAAAAGTGAGCTTCTTTAGAAAGCTCTTCATAATTTTTAGATTCTTTAAGATTCTTTTTTAATTCCTTAATCATGTCAACTAGTTGACGTTCTTTATCTAATGAAAGAACTTCTGTTTCAAGTTTCCATTCGATATTATCTATCTTTTTTTCAATTTCTGAAGAAGAAGTTATATCCTTGTTCTTTGTAGCTTCTTTTATCCTATTCAAAGAGTCATAGATTGCTTTTAATTTTGAACTATTTTCTTCTCGCAAAGTTTTGTATTTTTTTGTTTCTTCGTTAGCTTTATCCCTAAGTTCCTTGTTTTCCTTACCTTTCTTGATTAGATCAGATACTTGAGCATTTTTCTCATCTCTTTTTTGCTTTAAGGCCAAAAGATCTTTTTTGTAGGATTCCGCCTCAGATTCCATCGCCTTCAATTCATTTGAAATTCTTATGATTTCATCGTCTACTGAACCTTCCAAAGACATACCTCAACAGGTAAATAATAGTATCATTTATAATTATTTTGGTTAAATCAGTAAAGGATATATATTTCCCCTTATAATTAGGCTTATGTCTCTTATTTTTGGAGCTGGTAAGATTGGATATGCTGTGTCCTTAGTACTTAAAAAGAGAGACAAAGATGTAGTTGTTCTAGATAAAAACATGCAAGCCTTGAGTAGGGCAGAAAGTATTGGATGCAAAACTTATCTTTTTGATTTTACTAAATCATTGAATCTTATAGACATAAATATCTCAAAATTCAAAGAGATAATTATAACTACGTCCGATCACAAGGTGAATATCCAAGCTTTGAAGATTTCAAGAGAACTCAATAAAGAAGCATTGATTATTGTTAATGCCCCTAGTTCAGAGCATATATCGGGGCTTAAAAAAATGGGGGCTGATTTTGTAGTTACCCCAGATAGGTCAATGGCACAAATAATAATTAATCAGCTTGAGCTGTCAACTTATTGGAGAAATAAAGATATATTAAAAAAAATTCTTGAGAAATCCAAGTCACTAGCAATAGTTATGCATGACAATCCAGATCCAGATGCAATGTCAAGTGCTTATGCCCTCAAAGCAATTGCTGAAAGTATGAAGGTAAGTACAGACATCTATTATGGGGGCGAGATTGGCCACGAAGGAAACAAACTTATGGTTGAGCTTTTAAAATGGGATTTCAAAAAGATAGCAGATCATAAAAAGTATATCCTAAGAGAATATGATAAAATTGCATTGATTGATATGCCAAATCTTTCTAATACGACCATATTTCCTTTAGAAATAAAACCAAACATTATAATTGATCATCATTATACCGAAGAAGAAAAAATGGACGCAGAACTGGTAGATATAAGGCCCAAAGTTGGAGCAACTGCTACAATTATGACTTCATATTTGAGAGATTTTGGTATCGAATTAAATGAGCAATTGGCCACAGGATTAATGTACGGAATTCTTGTGGATACTAATAACTTTAAAAGAAATTTTGAAAAGGAAGATACCGAAGCAGTATATTATTTAAAACCTAAGATCAATAAAGAACTTTTGAACATTATTGAAAATCCCAATATTTCTTCAATTACTCTCGACGTCTTGTCTAAGGCGATTAATAACAAAAAGATATATGACAAGTACGTTATTTCCAATGTCGGGCATATAGAACAAAAGGAATCATTATCTCAATCCGCAGATTTATTATTGAAGCTAGAAGGTATTACGGTGTCTTTAGTTATTGGGATAATTGAAGACCATGTATATGTATCTGCTAGATCAAGAGATCAAGTGATTGATATTAGTAAGATAATTATCAAAGCTTTTTCTAAAATGGGATCTGCAGGTGGGCACATGAATTTTGCCGCAGCGAAGATATCTCTTGGAGCTTTTGCTTATACTGAAGATAAGGATATTCTGGTAAAAATAATTGGTGAGACTATATCTGAATATTTTTTTAAGGCTTTAAAATTACATAATAAAGGTTCAATATAAATTGAACCATATCGAAATATATAAATATGGGCGATAATAACCATATATTGGTGATGAAATGAAAAAATCTTTTATTATACTTGGTGTAATTGGTATAATTGCAATCTTAATATCTGGATTTCTAATAGGGACTATATTTTTAGGTTCAAGTCTATACTCAAGAAGCATATATGATGAAGGAATTGCTTATTCCCCAGGATATGGCAGTTCCCCTGCAAGTGATGTTTATCCAAAAACAGTTGCCCAGAATTATACTGAATCACGTGAATTAAACTCAAATGATCGAAAAGTTGTTAAAAATGGAAATGCAAATATAGAAGTTGATAACTTTGATTCGTCTATTTCCAAAATTAAAGAATTGGCTAGTAGTTTCGGAGGATATGTAACAAACTCAAATATGTGGACATCAGACACAGACACTAAAAGAGGTAACATTACAGTAAGGCTGCCCGAAAGAAGATTTGAAGAATTTGGAGATTCATTAAATCAAATTGGTAAGATTAAATCTAAAGAAACTTCAGCATACGATGTTACCGAAGAATACATAGATTTGCAAGCAAGATTGAAAAACTTGAAAAATCAGGAGAAAAGATATACAGAACTTCTCGATATGGCTAAGGATGTACAAGATGTCCTTGCAATTGAAATTCAACTTGGAAGAATTAGAGGTGAAATAGAAAGCTATGAAGGAAGGATAAAATATCTGGAGAATACAACAACCTTTGGTACATTTTATATAAATGTATACGAACCTGAAAAGATTGCCCACGAATTGGGGATAAAGAATGCTTTGGATAGAGCTATAGATGCATTCATAGTTTCAGTAGCAGGCATAATAATACTAGGCGGATTCTTTATACCCATAGTGATTTTACTTGGATTAATTTATTTCATAGTGAAATACTATAAGAAAAGAGTAAAAAAATAATTATTATATTTTATTTTTTTGGAATTGATTCGGGTACATACTGCGTATTTCTTTCGTTGCCTTTTAAAGGAGGCTTACTCAAGGTATCTTTTTTTCTGCTAAGTCCTTCTATTATAGAAAATAATGCTATTAATCCTATAACAATCGCTATGAAAATATAGAACTCCATAATTTCACCTTGTCATTGGTTTAAAAAAAAGATATATAAAATTATTGGTTCCTTTTACTTGCCACAGCCACATCCAGTTCCAGTACCGCCAGATGACCCGCCACCTGCAGAGTTACTTGTAATGAGCCCCATTGTTTCAGTATCCAATACAAACAGGTTTGAAGCTTTAGTTATTACAGGGCCTTTCCCATCATTTGTTCTAAACCAGTATTCAATCTGCCATTCCTTAGCTTTTGGAGCTAGTTTAAAAAGTTCATCTTCGTACATGGGTACTATATACAATATTCCATCCTTTGCATTATTATCTGTTTCATCGACTTTAATCATTTCTCTTCTTGATCCATTTATGAATACAAACATATACCTAGGCATATTTCCATCTGCATCTTTATACTCTACTTGAAATTTATACGAAAAAGTATTATTCTTGAAAGTGTACAATAAAACTCCATTTTCAAGTTCAGGCGGCGTATTTTCTGTCGCCAACATAGGTGATACAAACATAGAAATTGCCAATATCAATGTTAAGAATACAATAAATATTTTTTTCATTTTATTACCTCCAATACTACTTAAGATACTTTTTAAAAATTATTTATATAAGCTTTTGTATTATTTA
>JAHKLW010000002.1 GCA_020854815.1 Methanofastidiosum sp.
AAAAAATCTAATGACAGGTAGAACTCTCCTCTTTTAACTAAACTCTCGTTGTATTTGCTCCAGTTGCGCTGCATAAAGCAGTAGGGTTTTTATGGGGTTTAAGCTTTTCGCTTCATTTGAGGTGAATTATTCAACAAAGCACTTTTATAGAAAAGCTTTAAATAGTAAAATTTATAAGTTATAATGTATATTAGCATTAATGAGATGATAGGATGGTTGGCAATGATTATGATGACCTCAAAATGGAGTATGTCAAGCTTAAGCAACAGCTTGATACCTTCATGCAGATCATGCCTCGAATGGGTTACAGTGGCGCTCCGCTAGAATCAAAGGAGATTGTCACGAAACTCGACGAGATAAAGGAAATATTAAGTGCAGCAGCAGTTGAGGAAGGCGGACCGTATGAAGACCCTCTAGTTGGCAGACTTGAGAAACTAATAAATCTCTTGGAATCAAGCATGGTAGTTGAGGGTGATGAGGAAGAAGAGGACAAATTCATGGAGTCACTCTCTAAAGTCGCCGCAACTATGGAACGGGTAGCTGAGTCAATAAGAATGAATACAGAAAAACTTCAAGATATGGAAAAAACCTTTAAGACGATGGGGGAAACTTACACAACAAAACAAGAGCCGCTTAGAAAACCACAGTACGGGCCAGAAGAGCAATTTGAAAGAAAGATAAATGAACAAAAAAAAGAGCCTTCAACTCTAGAAAAACATGAGAAGATTCTTGATGAAACTCTTGATGATTTTTCTGAAAGCGATTTCCTAAAAAAAGTAAATCAAGTCCTCCCTGAAGAAAGGATAGAAACAGTCTTTTCAAAAAAGTCAAATGAATTTAGCCTAGAAAGTGAACCATTCGGCGATGAGCCTTCTATGGAGGACATTTTAAGAGAGGCCCAGGAACTTGGAATCGACACAAAGGAGCTTATGAGAGACTTGAAAAGCGACACCATAAAAACAAAAGGCTCTGGATCAATATTTGCACCAATAACACTTTATGTCCTTGGTATATTCTGGTTGGTATTTGCTGTTCTCTTTTTGTTCAATAATATGGGAATGCTTCCTCTAAACAATCCAATTTCTTCCGTATTTAATATTCTTAGAACAGGATTTATGGGTTTAGTGTTCTACATTGTAATGATGGTTACAGGTATTCCCCCTTTAATCTTTGGAATGAAGGCAAGAACACCTTCAGGTGCGAAGGGGAGCGACAATGGTGTGCTATATATAGTCGGTGCTCTGTGGATTATTTCAGGTATATTATTCGTTATATTCAAAGGACTTCCTGGACTTCCTTTACCCGATCTTGGCATATTCCTTGACCTAGTTCTTTCACTGATACTGATATTCTCTTCGGCCCTTGCTATAGTAATGGGAACAGAGTTTTCAAGAAAGAAGATAATAATGTAATCTTTGAGGTATTCGCAAATCAAAGGATTAACATTAAATAATCTTTTATTATTTTTTATAATATACTCAAAGGTAGTCCAATGAGTTATAAACTATTGAAAAAAAGAGGGCCAAAATCAAAAAAGGCTCAAGTAGAAGTAATTACAGTAATGTTAATCTTAGCCATCACTGTAGCCGCCGTTTTTGCAGCATATCAATTTGCTGCACCCCAGATTGAGAGGTCAAGGGATATTTCACGAATTAATTCAATGCAGAATGCTCTTTTAGAACTTGATACAAAGATTAGAGAGGTCAGATTTGAAGGAGAAGGGGCTCAGCGTTATATTGACATTAATTTTGATAAAGGGAATATTGTTGCTGATCAGAACGATGATACTATCTGGTTTTATATGGCAGCACCAGGTGTGGAAATTGCACCGCAACAGATGGGGATGGATACTTATTTTAGTGGGAGAACTATTAATATAAAACTCCAATATGGTGGGGAAATTGACATTATATCAAGATTTGAAGTGTTGAACTTTGGACAGTATAGAATTTATATAAAAAATGAAGGTGCAAATGATATCCTCTTAAGCCTTTCTCCAGAAATTCCAGTTACTGGAGATACTTGGACTTTGCAGGGGTATGTCTATGACAATACTGAAAATCAAGATGGTAATACTCCTACTTTAGAAACTAATCCTCCACTTGCAAATGCTGAAATCGTTTTTATTAATGATAAACTTGAAACAATTGCTATTACAAGAACAAACTCTCAAGGGAGATATGCTGTAAGACTTCCTAAATCCGATAATTTTAATGATTTGAAATTATATATCCGTGTTAATTTATCTTCATATGTAATGAAAGAAAATGAAGGATTAGTTTATACTAAGACTGATATATACAAAATAGATTTTGTGAAAAACACAGGTCCTTGGATTGTTAATATGAACGAAATTGCCGGAAAATGCGATAATAGTTTTTGGACTGCAAATGTGTATGTTAAAGAAGGCGGTACGTGTGATATGTCTTCCCAGATTTGTGAATGCCCCGGATTTCTAAATATCCCAATGTACAAACTCACAAAACAAGACATTTTTGAATCTGTTCCAATTGCAGTCATTTTGTATGCAGAAGGACCAATTGCAGGAGGCTATAACATAAATTCTGGAAATGAATTGGGCCACCTTCTTTATGATGTTATGGACGCGTTTGATAGCACTTCTACAAGTAATTATAACTGTAATTATTTCGTCGTGTATGGGAGTGTAGACAATCCTGTTGGATTAAGAGACAAAAATAATAATCCAATTAATTATCCCAATTCGTCTATAAATGTTCAAATGTACCCTATTAAATGGCTACTTGATACTAATGAAAGGAGAAGCCCTGCTGAGTACAGTACTCTAAATCCTATATTTGCAGATATTGCTGCTATTGACGGAAATCCAAATATATTGAATTACAGAGATTTTTCCCTTATAATTGTAGGTTCAGGAGCAACAAATGATCCCAACTTGTTGCCAAAACTTAACACTTATAGGGGCGATTTAACAAATTTCTTAACTCTTAATAGACTATCTTTTAAAGGCGTAGATTATTCTAGAGGTCTCATTACCTTTGGTCAGTTTTCAATTGTCGATGGAACAGACCCGGATAGCCCAAATTATTTCCCATACCCTTCTCTTGTAAATGATATTGAACCTCCAAGGATACTAAATGTTAATATCGTTCCAGACGGACAAAACCCATCTGCAATTCAACATCCGTATGTATGGATTAATGCCAACGGAGGAAAGGTAAATCTATATTCAAATATTAAAGATGCAAGTAGCATTATCCATGCTGGAGCTAATGTTAAAAAAGACGGCGTTATAGTTGCAGGAACATTTTTGTTTGATGATGGACGTGTACCGGATAGAATTGCAGGAGACAGTACTTATTCTGCTGAATTGATTCTACCTGGAGATTTATTAGCTGGAACTTATGAGGTTTCTGTTCAATCAACTGATGAGTATGGAAATTTTGTAGAACGTTCTCTCTTCAATCCTGCTGATTCACTCTCAACATATAAATTTGAACTGAGAATAGATACTGCATCCCCAACAAATTCTTCTCCATTGGCATCCTCTATCCCAGTAATAACAACAAGTTCATATACTAAATTATATTCTTCAGTTTCAGATGATTTAAGTGGATTCGATAGATCGACTTATGGGACTCAAATCTTGAAATATGAAGGCAATCCTTTGAGAAACCAAAATCATACTTATTACCATTATCTAACTCTATCCGAAGGTTCATTTAATTATTCCGCAATAACATATGATAAAGCTCAGAACTTTTTAACCCAAAATATCGTAATATTAAGAGATACATCTCCTCCATCTATTTCAGAATATATTCCAGTCGGGACAATAACTACTGGCGCTCCTGAAATTAGGGCGGAATACAACGACCTTGGTGCAGGAATCCGTGGATCTAGATTGTATCTCGATGGAGATAATGTCGATACAAATGCATCTGGGACTAGTATGATTACATATACTCCACCTTCTGACGAAGCTAACGGCACCCATACGGCTTCAGTTTATATTGAAGATAAGTTGGGTAACTTTTTAGTCTTCCCTTGGAACTTTAACATTAATAACCGTGGCCCAACTCTGACGATAACTCAACCAGCCTCCTTTTTAACATTTACCAAAGTTTCACCTATAGATATAATAGGTTCTAAATCAACATCTGGTGAGGTCACATTGGACGTAAATGGTTCGGGATCTCAATCCACTTTTAATCAAAACTTTACTTTTTCAGTTCCTCTTACAGCAAATCAAGTAAATATCGTAAGAATAAATGCAGATGGAGATCCCATAGGCGATGATAACAATACTTTCGTTACTAAGTGGATAATCCATGATAATACATCTCCTGTTATTAATTCTATCTTGGGAGATATCCAAAATGTAAAATCCGGTGGAAGGGCATACGTAACTTTTTCATACACAGAAAAATATCCGGCTTCATATACTATTAAACTATTTAATGGGCCAACTTTTTTAGGACAAACTCAAACAACCATAAACTCTGGGAATGTTAATTCTGTAAAAGCAGGAGGCACTCACCAAATAATAGGGGTAATTGATATACCAAATACCGTTTCTGATGGGCTTTACGATATTGAGATAACAATGACAGACCTTGCAGAAAATGTAAGCAATCCTGAAACAGCAAATATAATCAGAGTAAAAAATTCTGGCCCCTCTATATCAAACCCAGCACCTGCAAACAATGCAACTGCACTATCTACAGATCCAATTACAGTAACCATAACAGATGGAAATGCAGGAGTAGATAGAAATTCAATTAGAATGTTTATATCGGGGCAGTCATACGATAATGTTAGTATTATTAATTTAGAAGTTACAGATAATCTTCTTATTGGTACAACAGTAGATGGGTATACTGTAACCTACAAACCTACATGGGCTTGGGAAAATACTAACAAAATTAATATTTCAATTGAGGCATCTGATAAACTTGGCAATAAAACTTCTGACAGTTGGTATTATATCACTACTTCACAAGTGCCTATTATCAATAATGTATCTCTAGATCATAGGGTGCAAGAAGGCTCAACATCTTCTATGGCCTTTAATGTAGAACAATGTAATAATAAAATTAAAGAAGTTCAGATTCTTGTTGGGAAGTTGGGAAAAGTCACATACAACTCCTCCGGTACGGATCTAATTCTTAGTAGGACGGCAGATTCATTGCCCGGTGGCCCAGCCACAATAACTGGAGTTAATGCGGGCACATGCACAGCAGGAACTTCGTATCGATATAGTTTTAATAACTTAACATTTGAAATCCCGGATTTTGCAGGAGACCTTAATAACAAAATATTTATCGCCGCAGTAAATGATGCAGATTGGGAATCTATTTATGAAACATATCTGATAACTTCAAAACAAAAATATGTTTCTACTCCAAATACCTATTATTATGGTAAATATTCGTGGCTCCCCACATTCCAAGGTTTAGATTTGTCAATTGGAAGAGTATCAAATGAACCAGTTGGATTGAACTATAAGATTTATGGACAGGTCAATGATGCCCACCGAAATATCCCCGTTATGTATACTGCTTGGGAGAAAGTAAAGACTGGCAACAATATTACTATGCTTCAGTGGTCAGGAGGTCTTTACATAGACAAGGAGGATAATAGAATTGAATGGGATCACGGAAAAATTCCCAATGTATTTAAATTTGATCTTGAAGGCCGGCCTGGGTCTGTATGGCCACCCGGAAGACCCTTCCAAGGAAACAGTTGGCTACTCTTGGATATGGACCTTGGCCTATCTGGCCGTCAATTCAATCTAGAGAAATCATCTTTAGAAAATCCTATCGTGAATAGACTTCTAAATGAATTTTCAATGTGCACTCATGATTATTTTGATATAACTGAAACAGGTTGGACAAATAGTAATGTTATAATTAATCTAAAAACTTTCGATAGAATTTACCAAGAGAAAGGAGATCCATTACAGGCCCCCAATCCATCAGGTAATTTTAGGTTGGCAGGAGGAACTATTTTTGCGCCTCAAGCAATTGGGGGGCCTGTCCTTTTGGTAAAGGAAAGGAGAAATATCTTCAATAGTATTGAAGCCACCGCTATTGTTACCTCTTTGGATTTAGATAGATACAAGAATAATAGGAATTCTATGGGCTTAAATATGCATCCTAATGAAGTTTATTCTGGCGATGCGAGAAGATTACAACAGAATATTATTGTATATGCATGCGGCCATGAGATATTAATAGATTGAGATGTGTACATGAAAAAAAGATGTATATTCAATAATAATTTTATTAACTCTAAAAAATCTCAAATGCATGTAGTCATGGCTATAATGTTAATTGCTATATTGCTAGCAACTGTTGTATTTTTCTGGAGAACCTCTGAAGATTTTTCCCAAAGTTATTCTAAAAGTATAGATGAAAAAAGTTTTCAAAATATAGCCACATATATTGAAAACACAGTAGCACATAATGAAATTGCTTGGATTGAAAGAACGCTTGTTCAAACTAATATGGTTATACCTTTGACTAATGATGGCCAGAAATATATTGGAGAAAATGAATTATTCAAAGTAATCTTTATTGATTCGAATAAGATAAAAGTTTATCCTAAAAACAAAAATGGAACAATTAAAGAAGAAAGTGGGAAAGAAGTATTACTAAATACTAGATTCTACGTTGACATTGATATATCCGGAGATTATAATATCTATTCCAATCCAGCAATTCCCGGATTAAAAGACAAAAATATAATAGGCGATTTCTTTTTATTTAAAATTGAACCTATGGTATCTGGCAGAGGTCAAGAATATGTGGTTTATTTGACTCCTACATTCAAATCGGCCGTAATTGGGGATGCAGGTCAACCTCCAGAATCACTAGCAAAAACATGTTTTCTCTTGGAATACCCAAAATCTTATTGGAGTCAATATTATAACAGTGAGGAGAATTCTTATTCCGTTTATCCTTCAAATTATTTTATACTTAACTCCAAAGAAGATGGAATCGATAGCAGATACATTAATTATTACACTAATATTTTCATCCCTTCTAACTCTGATATGATTGAATCCTTATCTGCAAATCCGACTAAAGATGTCCTAAACAACTATATCAAAAGCGGCGGTTCTCTAATAATGCTTTCACAAAATCTAACTCAAAAAACTAGATATGATTTTCTTCCAGTCAACATTACTTTTGATAGTGGAAAATACGATACGATTGGAGTTTCAAAACAACACAATATTACTCTTAATATAGATACATACGAAATAGCTGGAAGTTATTATTCTGCAAATGGAACAATACTTGATCCTTTCGTTGATGGCCCAGCAAATGAAATTTTATTAAGAGAAATTCCATACGGGCCATATCTTAATAACAATCCTTCGCTAATTGTTTCAACTTGGGGGTCGGGAAAAGTAGTCACAACAACTATACCAATGGATATTCACTCTATTGTAGACAATAAATTTAATGTATGCCCTTGGTGGGATCCAGGTCAACTTGGAAATCCACCTGATTGGCATTTTAGAAAACGTCTAGAAGTAAATCCTGGAAATACAATTAGAATCAATGAACCAATTGAAATAATTATAGATCCCACAGTGGATATCAATAGACTTGCGAAACAAGGTTTTTTGAACCTTGAAAATGCGACGCTTGACTTTGATTCGATTAGGGTAATTGAGCTAATTAATGGGAACTGTGAACAAAAAATTGAAGTACCAAGTCAAACTTACCCATATAGGCCTAATATGCAAGCGGCCGGATACAGAAATTCTCCTTTGGAGTTCCACGAGCATACAATTTTCTTTGAATTAGATTCTCCAATTGACATCTTAATTGAAATGGAAGTTCCAGTAGGTTCACAATACAAAGACGAAAACCCATCAATTAATACAGATATCCGCGTTTTTATTAATGATGTTCTTGTCACGGATGTTATTCAAGGAGGAAACACTCCTCTGGCAGGCTACTGGAATCCATTTGATGGCGGCCAAAGCGATGGCCCAAGAAGCTTTAGTTGTACTTTACCTGCTAAATACTTCAATAAAGGAGATAATAAGATTAGGCTTTCAATGGAAAATCCTAACAACAAAGTTTTGACATGGTATCAGAATGTTTTATTTAGACTATATGAGAGAACACCATCAGGAAATAACCTCTTCTTTAGGGAATATCCTCCTGTTTATGTTTATTTTTCGATGGGAGCAAGTCCTTCAAACAATCAATCGAGAACGATACCTGAAACAAAGAGGACATATGATATATATTTCGACATAGAAGAGAATGGCAAGAAATCTGTCCCAGCTTACAGAAATACAGATAACTCTCTCACAGAACACTGGTCTGTTCTTGTCGATAGCCCAGTTATTTTTTCCAATAGCGTAGAAGGGAATCTAAACTCTGAATATTTTCCTGTTCTGATGAATAACTCTTCTCCATCAACAGGGGACGTTGATAACAGCAGCGTGATTGACGTAGTCATTGGAATGAGAAATGGAAATGTAAGATCAATAAGGGGAACAGATGGTGCAACAATATGGGAGAGAAATGTTGTTAATCTGATAGCTGAATATAGATCCGGAAACACTGTTTATCTTCATGCGCCAGTTGGGGTATCATCGCCTGCAATATGTGACTTAAATAACGATGGAATTCTAGAAATCGTAACTGGAGGGGGGAATCTTTTAGCAACTTTTCCACGAACAGGTGCATCAAGAACAATTACAGTTGGGACTGATTCTTGTGTTGTTTCAATTATTAATGCTGCTACTGGAGATATTCTATGGACCTTTCCAATAGATGGAGCAATGCTATCGGCTCCTATTATAGCCGATATCGATAATGATGGTTATGACGATATAATTGTAGTTGACACTGTTTTTAGTTTACCCTATAGTATTAATCAAAATCATTTTGGGAATAACAATATTTCAATAAGAAATAATATTTATGCATATAGTGGGCAAACTCGCCAAAGAATATTTAAGATATCTGGAACACAAATGAACATATCTCCTAGGTTATTTGCATACAGACTTTCTAGTTCTCCTTATACTCCATATATTATGATTCCCTCAACATCCCCTGCAGTTGAAGATATAAGTGGAGACGGTCGTCTAGATATAGTATGGACATCTGTAGATGGAAATGTATACTTGATTGAAGGAGGAACTTGGAACAATCGAGTTCTTAATAATTTCTCAATTCCGAATATTACTCCTTCTATGCCATTGGGATATATTATTTCTTCTCCAGTGATTGCCCAAACAGACTATTTTAAAGATTATAAAGACATATTAGTGTCAGTAATTCAAAATGATCTAGTAAGGTCATATATTATTGATGGTAGAACTGGCGCCTTAACCCAATTAAACATTCAATCAAATTCTAATGATTTAATCTCAGGACATCCAGTTGCGCATTCACCAAATGGATTTCACTTAAGAGGACCTCAAATGATTGTTCCAGGTGGCCAATATCTTATGATACAGCATCTTGACTTAACACATCAGGTAAGGGGTCGAATTACTCAGACAACTTCACTTACGTCATCTTATGCTACACCTGTTATAGTAGAAGTCAATAATTATAGTACTTACCAAAAAAAATATGATGCCTTCTTTTTTGATTGTGTACTGGGGGCAGAAAACGGCAACTTATATGCTTTAGCATACCGGGACACTACCCAAGGCGACGATAATGGTGATACATCTCCACCACCTAATGATGCGAATAAACTTAACAAATTATGGGAGTATTCTACAGGAAGCCCAATAAGGGGGTCTGTGGCCGTTGATGATATCGATAACGATGGAAAATCTGAAATAATTTTCATGACTCACGACGGTAGAGTTATCTCATTGAACGTTGGATATCATTACACACGCTGGAATTTTAACAGATACGATCTGCATGGAACTGCAAACACATTAACTAACCTTAATCCCGTATCTTATACCTTCTCCGAACCAGAAGCAATAGAATTAGGCAACTCTTTGGACCCTTATGACGACAAATTTAGATTGATATCTACATTTACTCTGGGGGCCTCAAATAAGTTACAAGCTTACATGTCTGAAAAATGGATGATGATAGACACAAATAGAAATAATTTGTTTTCTGATGAGAGAGTTCTTTATGAAAAAGATCTTACAAAGTTTAATATGAATACTTATGAAGGAAGGCCAATAGAAACTACTTACAACATTGAATCAATTTATGGGGACGTAATCAATAATAATTATATGATTACTTTCATAGACAGAGGAATGATTAGATTGTTCAATAATATCATGGCATATACCTCTGCACCAACAAAGAACATCCAAATTGAAGAAGGTATATGGGTGAACCTAGATATACCAAATACTATTGGAACAAGGGAATATATCATTGAAGGAACTGGAACTCATTTAACAATCTATGATCCTAAGAATGCAGAGGTACAATACACTAAAGAGCTTAGAGGAATGAGTATATATGGGACAATCTCTAGCATATCAAAAAATAAATATGTTGTTATAACTAGTTATGGTGCTTATCTGTCGCCCAATCCACAGGAGGGTTAAAAATAAAAGTCTTGTTTAAATTTAAAAAGTCTAGAAAAGGGCAAGATATAATTGACAACATAATTGCTCTTGGAATATTTACTATCGCTTTTCTTTATGTTGTATATATTGCTGCAAATTCACTTAATCCTTACCTTGAAAAAACTGAATATGTTGACGTTCAACTCACCGCAATTTCTTCTATTGAAAAAATAATGTCTGACCCTACATATGGTCTTGTTTCGAGAAATCACGTTCTATCTTATGATAAAATGGTTGACTTTGTATCAAATGAAGATACATCAAGATACTCATTATGTCCTTTAGAATCGTCAACTAATAGTTACATCTCACTATTAAGAAAACTTGGATTATTAGATTACTCTAATAAAAAATCTGTTTATGACTTCCAGATTCTAATATCTTCCACACATACAGAAGTTAACACTATAGGAATAATGACTCAAAAAGATATTAGTGATCTAAATTATTCTTTACCTGCTGATTCTTCTCCTTCTGACACATATCCTCCGCATTTTAACACAGAAACTGTTTATCTTGGAATTAGAGCATATGAATTTTTAGTTATAGATAAAGATCAAGACGGAGAATATGACCATCTCTTTATTGATATAAATATGAACAAAGATTTTCAGGATGAAGTTACAAATGAGATTTATGGGCGTGATGAAGATAATAATCCAAGATCCGGATTTATTAAAGGAGATACTTTCATACTTGATTCTAGAAGCTACATAGTGACAGACATATTTAAATCAGGACAAGGTGCTCAGTTTCTGAATATTGATGCAGCCGATATAGTTCTGGGCAGACATAGAAGTTATTCTGATATAGTTCTAGTTATATCTAGGCTTGTACTAGTTGAAGAATTTGGAAACTTATCTGAAAAGAGGCTGACTCTGATTATGTGGGAGGGAAGCAGGCTATGCTCATGAACAATAAATCTGTAATGAGGACATTTGAGGCCATAATCGCAGCAGTTATAATGATATTGGGCGTTTCATTCATTCTAAGTGATGCAGGAACAACATTTTCTTCCAATCCGTCTTGGGAAGTAATAAATGCTCGTAACTCTGCAGAAGACGTTCTTGTAATATTGGAAAAAGGCGTAATTAACAATCAAAGTGAAATTGGATATTATATCACAAATAGAGAGTTCAATGCACTTGAGATGAAACTAAGATCTATTATTCCCACAGGTTATGCCTATAAATTTAATATTTTTGAGATTTCAAATATAGTCTATGTCAATACTCACGGAGAAGCTAGTAATGATTTGGATAATCCTGGATCTCTTACTAACGGTTATAGAGTAGGTACTCTAAGAAATAATAACAATATTTGGAAATTCCATGAAACACAAACAGGGTGGCCTGGTGATTACACAATATACTTCCCAGACGGTGGCAGTGTAACTATATATGGTTTGTTAGTAGTTGATCTAATTGATGAAATTCCAGGTTACGATAGCGTTTTTTTAAAACTTGAGAGAGGTAATCCTTCTGCACCTTTGGATTTTTCAACCTCAACGACAAAACTTTCAAGTAGAACTCCTCTAAAAGTAGGAGATCTAGTTTCCTTTTCATCATATTCTGGAGACGTGGAGTACGAATATACTTATCAAATATCAAATATAGCAAGAGATGGCAACTCTATATCATTTGCATTACTTGATGAAACAATGTATATTGATGTACTTGGAAATAATCAAAAAACAGTCAATATTTTTAATGATACTTTTAGATTCACTCTTATTGATAGCGTTAGAGGAGATACCCTTGATATTGAGAAAAAAATCGGCGAGCCCAATCAATTTACTACTTATACTAGAGGCTTAAGACAAGGAGATTGGGCCGTTTTCGGCGATTATTCTGGAAATATAAAAACTTTGTCTTATAAGGAGAATAATGGACATATAATCATTAATATTGTTCCGTATAAAAAGAATATTACAAATATTGAAAAACCTGGAGAAATGGATTCAATTATATCCGCCAAAAGAATCGTTTCTACAATGGATAGCAGCAGTAATGTGAGGACATATTACGTGTCTTTAATAATGGGGAGGCAAAAAATATGAATAATAAATCCCAGTTTTTTATCTTTGCCGCAATTCTTGTAATAATATCCCTTTTAGCTATTCAGTATTCACTTTTATCGTACAGGCAAGTATCTCAATCTGTAGAAGGCGTAAGATATTCCGATATACCCTTCATATCAAGCTATATCGAAAGTTCATTCAGAGATACTTCTAAAAACGCCTTTGAAGAGATATATAGAACTGGAAAACTTTCTTCAATTCACAATGCATTTGCAGGCATATATTCTGCACACTATGCAATTGAAGAAAAAGAATTAAACTATTATCTGTCAAGGCTCGATGTTGGTATAGAAGTAACTAAATCAAGCAACATAACTTTTGATGATGATGTTTTATTTATTGGACCTTCTATATTCGAAGTTGGGAATTTCAATAGAAAAATATTAATTGATACAAGAAAAATTTCAGATTCTCCTAAAAGATATATGATGAGTTCAGACATAGGAGAATTTGAAGTTGCGCCGTTAAATAAATTATCTGAAGCTGCACCTTCAAATCCTTATGTTATCCATAGAAATGACAATACTATATTCAAGGAAGGTAATTATTCCTCTGGCTCAAGAATTACCTATAACAATAGAGCATATACACTTGGGGAATATAGGGTTACATATGCGGGGATGAACAATATAGAAAACAGAGCCCCTTTTTTAGAAAACTATTCTTTTAATATTGGAAATAATTATGTGAACATATTAGATCAAAATGGGAATCAAATAACTATAGATGGCATTTCTATATTTTTTGAGGGCGATGTTTTCCTATTAGATAATTACCTAATCAAAATTACTGACATTAAATATATTTCAAATGGGCAAAGAGATGACTATGTCAAGTACACAATATTCAACATACAAATTTCTCTCCAGGAGACGGAGAGGAGAAGGCAATCATTTGACCCTAATGAAGCACCTGGATTAAGATACGGGCTAATAGATGTATTGGCAATTAAAGAAAACGGAGTTAGAACTACTGAAATTCTAACAGGGGATACAGTTATTATTTCCTCTTCCATTCATAATGACCTTGAAAGCCCAATAACAGACAAAGATATTAATGGGTCAAAAAAATTGGGAAGTTCAATAAAGATGTGGGAAATAATAAATGTTTATTTGGTATTAGACGAAGGAACATTTGAATCTGAAGGTTCTAGATACAAAGTCAAAATAAACACACTAACTAAAAAGATAGAAGGAATTTATGAAATAAGTGGAACTTCTGAAATACTAATTGATATCCAGAGATGTCGTAGAGATTCATTAGGCAATCTAATATGTGTTTCTGCATATCCAATTGAAGAAGGATTTGAATTTGATTTAAGAGGGGAGCAGTATGTCGTTAGAAGTATCTCTACTAATTTAGTTAGTTTTCTTAGAAGAAGTACCGACACTTTAGATGTAAAGACTGAGTTAATTGGAGAACAATATTATGGTGAATTTAAATTAAGTAGCAATACATACGAACTTCGTTTAGTTAAAGATATACTAGGGAATGTTGATCCATATCAAATAGTTCTTGAATCTCTTTTGGGAAATGATATTTCTTTAGAAATAGGGGATCCTGTAGTGATAAATAATTATGTTCTTGTATTGGATAGTGTCAATTACCTAAGCAAAGATGAAAAATGGCATGTTTACTTTAAATATTTCGACATGTCTTCTGAAATGAAACAATTCCCCATTGGAAAAACTAGACTTTTCTACGGGTGGAAGGATGGAGAGTATCAAGTAGTAAATAAATGGAAGTACAGTTATAACGATACATCAGATAAAATAACAATAGAATCCAATAGCCCTTCTTTTTCGAAAGATACTAATGGTGCTTTAGTAACTGACGATGGATTACTTGCATGTTTCTCATCTATTAACAGTCAAAACTTCTTTGAATATGACCTTTATTATCCTCAACAAGGTCAGCTAGTTTGGCTTAGTGACACCAGAGCATTATTTGAAGAAATAAACACATTTAATAAATATATAAAAATTAGAATAGATGAAAATAAAAACGGAATTATAGATGATAATGAAGGATATATCCATGTCAATGGTTCTGACAAAATTCTAGAAAAAGATATATTCTATTGCGGAGGGGTAGGATTCCAAGTAATATCTATAATTCCATATCATAAAGACGAACCCGGAAGAGTCTTACTCAAAAGAATTCCATATTACCAATATGTCCCGATATTAGAAAGGTCTGGAAGACCCAATATAGAGGAATTCACGACTTTTATATCTACTTATAAATACAATGTAAAAAGGCCCGGCGATTATCTAATTGTATTCACGTATTCATTTGAAATAGACGGAATCAAAAAAGAAACTAGTCAATATTATAACTTTAAAGTATATCAATAGTATAATTTGTATTTCAATACCGATAAGTATTTATATGCATTAATAGAAACTAATAATAGAGGAATGAGTTATGAGAAAAAAAGGAGCTCTCAAGTTAATGAAAAAACTCAAAGAATCTGATGTTTTTCTAGATAGTGAACCGAAATCTAGTTATGAGAAGCTCAAGAAAAAGAGTGAAGTTGATTTTTTAAAAAAAGAAGGTGTGTCCTTAGGTGAGAGAACATCACCTCCTCATCAATTCTCAAATGAAGTAAAAAAGGAGATATTAGAAGAAATACCTGAGACAATAAAAAGTGAAGTTACAGATCATGTTGCCAAAGAAGTTGCATCGACAGTTGGCAGTGCAACTTTTGTTATATCGGGCCCTGTAACAATAGAAGGGGGCAGACTTCCTTCGTTAGAAGAAGAAAAGAGAGTAATAATGAAGGATCAAGATATACTCATGATCCCTCAGAAATGGAAAACTCAAGATTACACTGGTTTTGATGAAAGATACCCATTAATTGAGCCGTATGCTTATGCAAGGATTAAATGGGATGAAAAAATTTCTAAACTAACTTATTTAATTGAAGAACCTGAACTTTCAGAAGCTGAAATAACTAGACTCCTTACTATCCAGGGAATAATTCAAGAAGAACTTGAAGTAGATTTCAAAAGTCTTCAAGAAAAGAGTGAGTTAGTAGACTATTTAGAAAATAAAACTCTGGAAGTTATCGATGAGTTAAATATTCAGTTATCTCCTGATGCGTTTGAAAAGATTATGTATTACTTAAGAAGGAATTATATAGGACTTGGCTCCATAGAACCTTTTTTTCATGATCCCTTAATAGAAGATATAAGTTGTGATGGAACAGGCATTCCAATTTATGTTTATCATGCAAAATATGGATCTCTTCCTTCGAATATATTATTCAAATCAGATGACGATGCAAACAGTATAATAATTAAGATGGCACAAAGATGTAATAGACATATTTCAGTTGCCGAACCTTTACTTGATGGAAGACTCCCGAACAACTCAAGAGTTCAAGCCACATTTGGTAGGGAAGTCACCCAGCATGGACCTACTTTTACCCTTAGAAGATTCAAAACAGATCCAATGACGCCTGTGCAATTGATAAATTACAAATCCTGCCCACCAAGAATATTTGCATATATGTGGTTGGCACTTGAACATTCCTATACTGCTTCTACTATAATCTCCGGAGGAACTGCTACAGGGAAGACCTCAATGTTAAATGCCCTAGCTATCTTCTTGCCACCTGAAGCAAAAATAGTTACAATCGAAGATACTCAAGAGTTAAATCTCCCGCAAGAACACTGGCTGCCTGCAGTTACGAGGTCTGGATATGGAGCCTCTACGACTGAAGGAAAGAAACAGGGAGAAGTTGATATGTTTGACTTACTTAGAGCTGCATTAAGACAAAGACCTGATTATTTGGTAGTTGGTGAAATTAGAGGGGCAGAGGCAAATGTAATGTTTACAGGTATGGCCACAGGACATCCAGGGATGGGGACGATCCATGCAGATTCAATGGATGCTTTAGTTAATAGACTTATTACTAGGCCAATTAATCTTTCTCCAGCACTTCTCCAATCCTTAAACATCTGCTTCTTATTAACTCACGCTAAAATAGAAGGAAAAGCGATCAGAAGAGTTAAAGAAGTAATCGAAATAACAGGAATGGATTTGAAAAAAGGAGAACCGATTTATCAGACTGTTTTTAAATGGGATCCAGGTTCTGATGAATTTATTTTCAATGCAAAAGAAAGTAACATAGTAAAAAGGATAGCAATATCTAGGGGAATGTCTCAAGAAGAAGTATGGGAAGAAATTAACAGAAGATCTCTTGTCTTAGGCTGGATGGCCGAGAATAATATAGTTAACTTTAGAGATGTGAGCAATATAATAAAGGAATATATGAGAGATCCTGATGTAATTTTAAAAAAGATACAAAGTTGAACACATGTTAGGTAGAAATAAAGAAAAGGACCTAGCAGTCCAAGAGATTGAAAAATATCAAAAAAGAGGCTTCTTCATGAACTATGGGAAGATGGCCCATAAAAGATTTGGTTTTCTTGTAGACAAAAGATTAAAGAATTTTGAAGAACTTCATGCCCCCTTAAGAAAAGGAGATATACCTCTTAATCTTGGGGCTTATGTAAGTGCAATGATTCTTACTACTGTCATTGCGGGCATTATGGCGTTATTGATATCAATAATTATTGTTCCTATCTTTTTAGGAGATTTTGTCAATAGCATTATCTCCCCAGACAAACCTGTTAATTTTACTTTTAATTTAATTTTAATTATTCTTATTTCGCTTTTAACTGCTGTTACAACTTTCTTAGTATTTTGGGCATATCCATCTTTTAAGGCAGGAGAAAGATCTAGGAAGATTAATCTTGCTCTCACAAACGCTGTTAATACAATGGCAACTATAGCAGGAACTGGAGTACCTCCAACTGTCATTTTTTGGTCACTTGTCGAATTTAGGAGATATGGTGAAGTATCAAGAGAATCTGAAAAGATTTTAAATGACGTTGAAAACTTTGGGCTTGATTTAGTTCAGGCACTTCAGAGGGCCGCTAACAGATCTCCATCACCGATATTTAGTGAACTTTTATGGAAGATGATAGCAACCATTAGAACAGGCGGAAATCTTAGAGAATATCTATATCTTGAAGGGAATAGGTTAATGGAAGCCGAAAGAATGAAAACTGAAGCGGCTATAGAAACTATTGGTTTAATAGCAGAAACTTATGTAACTGCTTTAGTCGTAGGGCCGGTCTTCATAATAATCATGACAACTATTATGGGAATAATGGGAACTCCAATGTCACAGGTAAATTTAATTAATAATATTGTTGTATATTTTGGGCTGCCTATAGGCTACGCTATATTCATAATTGCAGTCGATCAGGTGGCACCAAAGAGGTAGTATAGGGTGAAAATTTGAGAAAGAAAAATTACAATCTCTATGTAATGGTTGGGAGCATAGCTGCAGGGATAATCATAGGATTACTCGGATTTTTCATTTTAGATTTAAGTGAGCTAGTTATTGCGGGAATAGCTATTGCTGTTGGGCCTTATCTTATTTTAAAAATGAGAGAACAAGCATGGATTACCGAAATTGAAGATCAATTTCCCGAATTCTTAAGGGCGCTGGCAGATTCTCAAGCTGCAGGAATGACTTTACCACAGGCAATAAAAATGTCACAAGAAGATGATTATGGGAGACTTACAGACGAAATAAAAATCATGGCCTCAAAAATTTCATGGGGGATACCATTTGATGAGGTGTTGACATCTTTTGCAGATAAGGTAAAAAGTGATAACATTCAAGGAACAGTATCTTTAATTGTTATAGCCCACCATGCGGGAGGGAATATCATTAAAATCTTGGAGTCTGCAGCAGAAAGTGCAAGAATGATGAGAGGGCTTGCAAAGGAGCAGGCTTCTAAATTGGGCCAGTACACAGGTATTATCTATATTTCTTACCTAGTTTTTCTTTCGGTAGTTTTCTTACTTCAAACTCAGTTCGTTGAGGTATTCTCTGAAATTACACTTCCAACAGCAAAAGAAACAATAAGCAAAGATGCATTTAAGACAACATTTCAAAACATGCTTATTATACATGGCGTTTTAGCAGGCCTTATGATTGGAAAGATGACAACAAACTCTTTGTTTTCGGGGATTAAACACAGTATAATACTTACTGCGATTGGGTATATAACATTTAGATTCATTATAGAGTCTGATATTCTCATTGGTTTTCTTGGATAGTATTTTTTTCTATCCCCCATCTTGTTCTAACGGCCATACCTCTCTCAAAAGACCTTACTTCTCTCGGAGAAAGCATTAAGGTCCCCGTTCCCAAAAGATTGTCCTTTGAATCTACAATAAGGATCTCTTCATATGCCCTAAGATTTTTGTCCATGTCCAAGACAAATTTTGAAAATACATTTGCACCATCTTTTATAAAAGGGGCAGCTTCTTCATCAACAATTATTCTGTATCTGGGATAAGGAATTATTTCCTTCAATCTTTTTAGCCCCTCAATATTTGGTGTAAATAGACCATCTCTAGCCCTTAAAGTTGCAAGCATAATTCCATTTTTATCAAAGACATAGCGGATCATTCCTGTTTTTGATCTTTTAACGATAACATCATGGAACAATCTATCCCCCACATTAGGGCCAAACTGGTAGTCTGCAATTACTTTTACAATATGTTCATCCTCCATTTCAGAATCCCCTCTTACTTTTCTTTCCTCTTCCATTTCACATTGTCCAAATGGATATGTAAATTCAAGTTCTTTAGGATATTTTCCAAAGAATAGGTGTTCATCGTATTTTTTTGATTTTATATCTTTTATTCTTTTTTTAGTTCTTTTCACAATTGGCCTTAAATTTGATTCGGCTCCCGTATAGAATATTGAGGATCTTTTTGTAAAAGGGTCATATTCTTCGAGAATATCATAATAATCTTTGATTCTTCTATATGCAAGCAGTAACCGAGGGTGGCTCCTAATTCTTGTTTCGACTAGCTCAAATAGATTTCCTTCATGGATAGCTTCTTTTATTATTTTTATTTCTTCAAAAGTTGCATGTAAGTTATGACTTGAAAGGAGTTCTACCCTTTTTTGATCATTCTCATTAATTAGTTCTTGAGCAGTATATTTTCTACATACAGGACAATTACAGGGTAAATATTTCATTTCATTAAGTTTTTTGGTACCGTAAGATGTTAAATATCTTGAATCTTGAGCATAGAGAACATATGCAGCGGAATCAAAAAGATCACAGCCCAAAAGAACAGATAATGATAATAGCATTGGGTGACCCGCCCCAAAAAGATGTACGGGTCTTGAAGGCGAAAGATTTCCTTTTGCTGTTAGAATAATATCTATCAACTCACTAAATCGATACTCCATCATCAAAGGGACTACACCGCCTATTGGATTTACTGTAAAAGGTAATTTACTCATCTCTTCAGCAGATTTTTTTCTTAAATCTAGGTGAGTTCCTCCTTGGATTGTTCCATTTAAATTTAGATCAAATTCAAATGATTCTCTTGCCCTTTCAAGTGTTATTTCTAGATCTGATAGAGCTTTTCTATATGGTTCATCGGGATGAGTTGGTATATCAAGAAATGTTCCTATATCAACTCCAATGTCTTTTTGAAATTGTAATATCTCTTTGTTTTCTATTTCTATATCGCCATATGCGGCCATCTGAAAAGAGCCGGAATCAGTTTCTATAACTCCGTCAAAATCGAGCATTTTGTGAACTCCTTTTTTAAGAGCTTCTTCTTTGAGTTTTGGAGTTCTATAAATAATATATGAATTTGTGATTAGCATCTCCGCCCCGTAATCAGCCATGTCCTTTGGGGCGATTACTATCTTGTTGGGGTTAATAACGGGCATTAGTGTTGGTGTCTCAACTTTTTTTTTGTCTATTGATAGTTTCCCTATTCTGCCTAATCCATCTTTTGCCTTTATTTCAAACATTTATCCGCCCCCTACAGGAGAAAAAAGAGCTATCTCAAATCCTTTTAAAACTAGAGTTTCGTCTCTACCAGTAAAAGAATAGTCCTTTCCATTTACAATAATCCTTATCTCATCCTTTAAAAAAGATTCCTTCAATGGGGGATATTTTTCTGAAAGAAGATTCTTTAGTGTGCCAATTTTAATTGATTCAACTTCAATAATTTCCTCTCTTTTCAAAGTGATATCCTTTAAATCTCCAAAATAAAGAACCTTCATACTATTTAATATGCCAAGTGATTTTATAATCTTAACTCAAAAGGCATCCTTTCTATTTCTATTTTTCTGTTAAAAGGATCAATTATCTCAATACCTTCTTTTCTTGATAATATGCAAAGTCCCGATAAAGCTTCTGTAGAGCAAAGAAGATGCTGATTTGGGTGAGTACCTGCTTCTATGCAAGAATCTAGAATTATTTTATCTCCGCATCCAAAGACTAATTTAAGCCTCTTGGAAGCAGGATGGCCATTCTTTAAGATTATAAGTGGAAAAGAAAACTCTCGCAGCGAGTATAATGCTGATATAACGATTGCCTTAATTTTTGTGTCTTTTGCGAAAGAGGAAACAGCAAGAATATCTTCATTTCCCGTTCCAAGTACTATCTCTTCCTTATCAGTTTCCAATAAGAAGGATTTACCTTTAGATTTAACTATTCCTAAGAAGTAATCTTTATGAGATAGGAACAATATCTCCTCATTAGCCAAAGGAAGAAATAAATTATTATCCAATTTTAATAACCTTGTCTGAAGAACATTTTGGGCATTTTGGATTTTTTCCAACTCCTTTATACTGTGTACCACATTCGGTACAAACATAGCCTTCTGGACCTTCGGGCATATCTACATCAAAACTTCCACCAACACTGCAAATATCAATCACCAAAGTCTGATAAGGGTTTTGTTTTTATATGTATTTTGATGTGCCCTTACTTTTTTAAGTAATAATCCCTAATCAATTATCTTTATGTTATTGTAGATATCCCCAATCAATTCAAAAATTTTATATATGATTTTGATTTTTGAATTATGGGTTTCATGGATAAAAATATGAATGTTATTTCCGGAAATATTGTAGATCCAATTCATCGTCAAATATATTCGGGCAAAATAACTATTTCAAATGGCAAAATCTCTAGAATTCAAAGAGACGATAATATTTATCCTAATTTCATTATACCTGGATTTGTTGATTCTCACATACACATAGAAAGTTCAATGTTAATCCCTTACGAGTTTTCTAGAATTGCAGTTACACATGGAACCGTAGCGACTGTTTCAGACCCTCACGAAATAGCCAATGTTTTAGGAATAAAAGGAATAGAATATATGATTGAGAATTCTAAACTTTCTCCTCTGAAATTTTATTTTGGGGCATCCTCCTGCGTTCCTGCAACATCTTTTGAGACAAGTGGTGCTTGCCTTGGAGCTAGGGAAGTTGAAGAGATATTTAGAAATGACAACGTTAAATTTTTAGGAGAGGTAATGAATACATTTGGTGTCATAAATAATGATAGTGAACTAATAGAAAAACTAAATATCGCAAAAAAATATTCTAAGAAAATTGATGGCCATGCTCCGGGGTTATCCGGAGAAGCACTGGAAAAATATATTAGCAAAGGGATTAATACAGATCACGAGTGTGTTCGTAGAGCTGAAGGGCTTGAGAAGATAGAAAAGGGGATGAAAATACAGATCAGGGAAGGCTCTGCCGCAGAAAACTTTGAAGCACTAATCCCCCTTGTCGATACACATTATGATTCCTGTATGTTTTGTAGTGATGATAAACATCCGGATGATTTGATTAAAGGGCACATTGACCAGATGGTGAGACGGTCAATAAATTACGGCATTGACATTTTCAAAATATTAAATGTTTCTTCTGTAAATCCTGTTAAACATTATGGGCTTGATGTTGGACTGCTACAAGAAGGTGATCCGGCTGACTTCTTAATTGTAGATAATCTAAAAGAATTGAATATCCTTACAACCTATATTAATGGAAATGTCGTTTCTCATAACTGTAAAACAAACATCGAACACAGGAGTTTTGAAACAATAAATAACTTTAATGTAGAAAAGAAAAAGATATCAGATTTTTGTTTATCATATAAAAGAGGCACCATAAAAGTTATTGAAGCAATCGACGGCCAACTTATTACAAATGAGATAATTATTGAGCCAAAAATAGTCAATGGCAATTTAGTATCTGACATAGAAAGGGATATATTAAAAATTGCCGTTGTGAATCGTTATACTGATTCCAAAATTCCAATTGGATTTATAAGAAATTTTGGCCTAAAGAAAGGGGCATTAGCTTCTAGCATAGCACATGATTCCCACAACATAGTTGTAGTTGGTGTTTCCGATGAAGATATATGCAACGCCGTAAACATGATCATCGAAAATAGGGGGGGCGTTGGATGTGTATGTGGAGAAAATAAAATCTTTTTAGAACTCCCGGTTGCTGGCATAATGACATTTGAAGAATACTCTAAAGTTGCAGATAGTTACAGGCATGTTACTAACTTTGCCAAGTCTTTGGGATGTACTTTAAATGCACCTTTTATGACTTTATCTTTCATGGCATTACTAGTTATCCCAAAAATAAAGATTGGAGACAAGGGATTATTTGATTCAGAAAAATTTAGATTTATTGATTTGTGCATAAACTAATATTTAAATATAATTTTTAATTATTGATTATTTATTAGAAGATAAATTATGATTATGATTATTTATTATTCATATATACAAATGAGTTATGTCTTTATAATCCTAGTATAATAATGTCTACTACCCCTTTATTTCTACTGGAAGTTCGTCCAATTTGAATATTTTTAACAAAAATATTATAAATTCTTTAATTTTCAAGAATAGAGATGAAGAAAGTTGTAATCAGAATAAAAAAGAAGAACTTGAAAATATATTGCCAGTTATATCCAATAAACAATATTATATCAGTGAAGGTGATGAACTTTTTATAATCAATATGATTTTGCCAAACTATGAACTTAACGATGTAATGGATAATTTAAATAAAAAAATAGATTTTAGATACAAAAAGAATATAGTTGAAGTATTTACTCCTGATTTCATCGTTTCTCCATTTTTACAAAAAGTAGAAAAAGAAAATTCATGCAATGAAAAGGAGCCAATAGAAAAACTCATCGATACTACTAGACCTTATTTGAAAATCGATAAGAATAAATTAGCTTTGACATCCATAGCAGGAATAATTGCTTTGACTGGATTATTTATGAATAATGTGGCCGTAATAATAGGGGCTATGCTTTTATCGCCTATACTTGGACCAATATATGCCTTTGCAATAAATTCTGCATTAGGGCGAACTAAAGATATATTGAAAAGTGTCTCTAATCTTTTGCTTATGATTAGCACTGTCCTATTTTTTTCAATTGTGATTACTTTCTTAATATCATTCTTTATGGAACCTACCTTAACACAAGAGATATTATCGCGCCTTGATCCTAATTTTATATATGTATTGATGTCTTTAGCATTAGGTTTTGCTTCGATGTTGGCCATTACAAAAGGAATTCCAGAGAGTACGGCAGGAGTGGCCATAGCTGCAGCGCTTTTACCACCTACAGCAGTTAGCGGGATATTAATCATAATAAATCCTGCTAAAGCCATTGGCCCTATGATTCTAGTATTTCAAAATATTTTTGGATTAATGACGGGCAGTTTATTCGGTGCCATACTATTGGAAATTGGTCCACGGGAATACTACAAAAAAACAGCATCTAAGAAGATTATCTTTAGATTGTGTTTAATTATGTCTTTACTAGTTTTAGCTTTGATAGTTCTTACAGTTTAAGAATAAAGCATAATTCTTAGTATTTATTACTACATTCTTCCTTATATAGAAGTTTTTGCCATTCTTTATCTACAACCGCTTGAACTTCTTTAATGAAATCTTCTGATAAGTGTCTGAATCTCCCTTGTAATTTGTAATATTCAAGTACTTCCTTCGTCTTTTTCTTATAATTGATAGTATAGACGCCATTCTCAAATTCGTATAAGGGAAATATTCCAGTTTCTGTTGCAAGTCGCCCTAACTCTAATCCAAGTTCAGGTTGGTATCTCCATCCAGTCGGGCAAACAGAATATGCATGGATGTATGATGGGCCTTTGATGCTTTTTGCCTTTTCTATTTTCTTAATGAAATCTAGGGGATACGAAGGATTAACAGTTGCAGCGTAAGGAATACCATGTGCAGCTACTATCTCCATCATGTTCTTTTTATTTCTTGTTCTCCATCCTCCTTTCTTACCGAGGGGATTTGTGGTAGTTGTAGCGCCCATCGGGGTAAGGCTAGACGTTTGCATTCCTGTATTCATGTAAGCTTCATTATCGTAACACACGTAGATAATTTCATGACCTCTTTCTATAGCTCCGGAAAGAGCTTGAATTCCTATATCTGCAGTACCTCCATCGCCTGCAAAACCTACCACATTAATTTTTTCCTTTTTTCCTTTAATTTTCAAAGCAGCTTCAACGCCAGAAGCTGTTGCCGCAGTTGTTTCAAATGCATTATATAACAATGGCACACCTAAACATGTTTCTGGGAATGTTCCAGGTATAGCTGCAAAACAACAGGCAGGTATATTCATTATTGTATTCATTCCTAATACTTTTAGAAGATATCTGGAAACTAGCATTGCCCCACATCCAGGGCATGCAGTATGGCCAGAATAAATAAATTCTTCAGTGGGGATACCTGCTCTTTTCATGATTACACCTTTATATCAACCCATTCTATATGGGTGTCAATTTTATTTTTTTTTAAACAATTGAAACAGTTGTCAAATATTTTTTTAATTGTGTCTGTTGTAATGTCTCTCCCCCCAATTCCAGCAATATAATTTTTCATTGGAGGAGAATTTTTTGCCCCATATAAAGCTGCTTTAATTTCTGAGAATATCGCACCTTCATGACCAAATGAGAAAGACCTGTCAATTACCCCAAGAAATGAAACATTTGATAAAGCTTTAACTAATTCCTCTTGGGGAAATGGTCTGAATATCCTTAGTCTTATAGCTCCTACTTTAACGCCCTTTTTCCTTAGTATATCTACAGTTTCTTTGACAGTTCCAGCAGCTGCACCAGAAATAATAAGGACAACTTCTGCATCTTCAGTATTATAAAGCTCCAAGGGGCCGGTGTATCTTCTACCGAATTGTTTATAAAAATCTTCTTCAATTTGATTTAATCTAGGTATTACTCTTTCCATTGCTTCATAGATTTTGTATCTAAATTCAGGATACCACTGATGAGGCATTGAAAGAGATCCTACGCTTAGAGGATTTTCAATGTCTATGGGATATTGAGCTTCATATTTTGGCAAGAATTTATCAACTAATTCTTGATCAGGGATATCAACTATTTCTGAAGTATGGGATAAATAAAAGGCATCTAAACCTATCATAGCCGGTAGCTGTATTTCTTTATCTTCACATAATTTGTAGCAGATTAATAGTGTATCAAGAACCTCTTGATTGCTTTCAGCGTAGAATTGAATCCATCCTGTGTCTCTTTGAGACATCATGTCAGTGTGCTCAACCCATACACTCCAAGGAGGTGCTAAAGCTCTATTGACATTTGCCATTACTATTGGGGTTCTTGCCCCAGAAGCCCAATGAAGAAGTTCATGCATTAATAACAATCCTTGGGAAGATGTTGCCGTAAAAGCTCTGGCCCCCATTTGGGAGGCTGCAATACATGCGGCCATAGCAGAATGTTCAGATTCAACATGAAGATATTCCGCTTTAAGTTCTCCATCTGAAACGAATTGTGCTAGTTTTTCAACGATAATTGTTTGTGGAGTTATGGGGTAAGCAGCTATTACTTCCGCTCTTGAAAGTCTTGCCCCCCAAGCAGCAGCTATGTTTCCCGTAATTATCTTTTTTACCATTACTTTCCCTCCCTTTCCATTTTAATTGCATTTTTTGGGCATTCATGAGCACATATTCCACAACCTTTACAATAATTATAATTTATAATTGGGAATCCCTCTTCATCTACGTCAATTGAGATATCGGGACAGCATCTCCAACAAATACTGCACTTAATACACTTTTCTTTATCTACATCTGGTCTGAAAACTCTCCATGTTCCAGTTTTCTGATTTAGGGAAGGAACATTTGAAACAGGGGCCTCTGGCAAATCTTTTACTGATACTAATTTTTCTAACTTTTTCATATGATCATTACATCATTGTTTTATCATAAGCCTCTTTCGCGGCTTTAACATTCTCTTCTTTTTTAGAAGGCGCATTTTCGTTTATTGCTAGAATTATAGATTCAAGCATTACCTCTCCAGATATCTTAGCAAAAGCACCAAGAATGGAAGTATTTACAATTGGTGACATTTTTGAGCCTAGTTTATTTTCAATTGCAATAGAAGTAGCATCAACAGTTGCAGTCTTAAAGGAAAGATTGTAGTATTTAGGATCTTTATCTGAATTAATTAGTACTATGCCGTTTTTATCTAGGCCAGAAGTCACATCAGTTACGTCTATCAATGTTGGGTCAAGGACTATAATATAATTTGGCGTATAAACCTGGCTTTTGATTTTAATAGGATTTTTGTCTATTCTTGTAAATGATGTAACAGGGGCACCTCTTCTTTCCACACCGAAGTATGGAAAAGCCTGAACGTATTTTCCTTCTCTAAAAGCTGCATCAGCTAGCAAATTCGATGCAACAACAGCGCCCTGTCCACCTCTACCGTGAAATCTTATCTCTATCAAAAAATCCCTCTATACTATAATGATTTTATATTTTTAAAAAGCTTTTTACTATTAAAGCAAAAGATTGAAAGTTGATTTTAAATAGAATTTATTGCTATACCAACATTTTTTCGTAATCTTGAACCATGAATTTTTTTCCTTTTTGTATTACTTTGTGACCTTCTCTTTCCAAAAGTTGTTTCTGGTAATTAATCCCGCCGGGATACTTTTCATTAACTACGCCTCCAGTTTTTAGAGTCCTCCAATAAGGAGTAATATCTTTTTCACCTTCTAAAGCGGCTTCATTTGCAGCATGCGCACTTACCCAAGCAAAAATACCCGTTGTCAAAGGACACCCTATAGTTGCTCTATGTTTTTCTGCTAGCTTTTTCCTTATTTGATCAATTGTAATTAGTTTTCCTTCTGGAACAATTTTCATTATGTTATTAACTTCAATTGGTGCGGGTATAACGACAGTACCTTCCCCCCACCTTTTAGACATCTTATCTGTTATCAGTTCCACTTTGGGCAATCCTTTGCTATCTTCTAATTTTTCTTTCCAGGATTTACTTTTTTTACCCATCTAATCAAAATATTATCATGTTTTTAATATAAATATTTTATTGATTCTAATTATGTTTTTTTTATTTCATAATAGAGTGGAGAAACGAGCTGTTCAATAATATAGTATACAACAGGGAAAAATACAACTTCAGGTTCAAAAAACGATACTACAATTATTGCTAGACTAACATTCTTAAAAAAAGAAGGTATAAAGATTGATTCTTTTTCTTCACTTTTCAATTTTAGTACGTTGGAAAAAATTCTCAGGAATAAAAGGGTAATAATGATAAAACTTAATGATAATATAATTGAAACAAAAAGATAATCTTTTACTATATCAAGCCTCTCGACACTTTTAGAAACTGCAATGTATATTATGATCCCCATAACAAAAAATGAAAGATTTGAATTCAAATTTATTGTAAACTTTTTTCTAACAAGAACGGAGATAAAAACAGGAATAAATATTATTAGCGCCATTTCTATGAACATCCTCGTTGCATTTACGCTTATTTCATTACTTAGAAATAGGTATATGTAAGTTGGAGTAATTAAAGGGGAAGCTAATATAGTCGTTACTATCAAAAGCAAGGTGATCTCAACTTTCCCGCCTAATTCTTTGGACCAGACAAGGGTGGACCCTGCGGCCAGAGGCACAGTTCCTGTAATGATTATTCCAATAAATAATGGAAAATTGATTAAATTCATTTTAAGAAGAAATAGCCCTACTAAAAAGAAGAGTACTGGGATGAAGATATAGCACGTGAAAAAACCCAACAAAAAAGGCTTTAGAAGGCTCATGTATTTTTTATAAATCTTGAAATCGACTTTAATTGTGGATAAGAAAATTAAGATGCTTTGCAGGATAGGCACGATTGGAGATATCTCTTTTCCATATGAAGGAAAATAGATGCCCAGCATTATCGAAGAAATAATTATTATTAAAGGAATTCCGAACATCAAGGATTATAAAATAGATTGATATTAAAGTTTATTGTAAGTAAAGTCTTAATCTAATAGCGGAATTTTTTATTTATTAGATCTCTGGCATAGATAATTCTTTCATCCATCCTTTTTACCATATGATTCCTCAAGAACGGACGGAGCCTTTTTTTCATCTTAACATAATCCCCTTCTATATCTTGAAAGGTACTTATAATTTTAGGATCTTGAACTCCTTTTGAGTTTTCAAGATATTTTATAAAATTCTCAACTCTTTCTTCATAAGAATCCCAGATCATTTTCATTCCAAATAGTTCATCCTCTACTATTACTTCACCTTCCGAGTAATATGGAACTGAAGAAACTTCCTCCCTTGGAATTGGTCTTTTAGCAGGCTCTTTTGGGATTCCCTCTTTCTTTGGGGGGTAAAAGAAATAGAGTACAAAAAGGATGGCTATTAAAACCACTGCGCCGATCAAAATCTCGTAAATCATGCAATTAATTTATTTTATCTATATTTAAATATATTTAATCAATTTCTTTTAATTCGACTTTTACTTCTTTTTCATCTATTTCTACTATCCCATAGTACCCATCTTTCAATGGTCCGGGATTTAACAATTGAGTTTTGCCTATGATATCAACCGCTCTAGATTCATGAACGTGTCCAGAAATTGCAACTACAGGCTGTCTTTTTTCTATAATAGTTCTAACTGAGGTACTCCCTATTGATTTATTATTTCCAATTTTGTCTAGTTTAGTATTATAAGGGGGTGCATGCGTTACCAGAATCATATTCTTAAATGAAAGTTTTGAAAGACCTGTCATTATTTGATCTTCTTCATATTCAGAAGGAGTTCCAAAAGGAGACTTATTTGAACCCCCAAAGCCCCCTATTGTATAGTCTTTTATTTTAAACTCTTTTTCATGCAGAGAAAAATTCTTTGATATCAAGTAATCATTTACATCGGTTCTGTCGCAATTTCCAAAAACTGAATAAAATGTAATATCGGGTATTAGGTCTAATATTTCTTTTGCTTCCATTTCTCCTCCAAAGGAAGTTATATCGCCACAACAGAGTAATAAGTCAAATTTCTGAATATCAATAGAATTAAAAAAATTTTTCAAAGAACTTTTCTTTCCATGTATATCCGTTATAACACAAATATCCATAAAACAAAAAATAATAATTTCTATTTAAAGATATTGAAGGAGAAGGTAATAAGAAAGCATACTGGCGATATGGCTGAAATAATACCTTCTCCATATTAAATTGGGCTAATCTATTTTTAAATCTTATGCAGTCTTTATGATGCTTAGTATTCTGCTATTACTAACATTTGGTAATCTTCAGTTGTTAATTTGTCATCTCTACTAAATGCGCCTAGTTTACACCCGTATATGTCTACTTTTTCAAATCCTAGAGATTTTAATAACCACGTCATTTCTGAAGGAACATAGTACCTTTCATCACACTTAATTTTTTTACTATTTCCACCATCATCAGTAACCTCTATTATTGATTTATCTCTAAATGTCATTAAGTCGAATGTATTATCTTTGCTTCTTCCGTCAACTGAGTTGGAATTAATAAAATCTTTAACAGAATGGAATAAAGGGAAAAGTCCATTTAACGTATTAAGGATCAATTTTCCTTTTTGTTTTAGAGATCTACTTGCACTTTGTAGTATCATATAATTCATTTCATCTGTTTCCATTAAGCAGAATCCACCTTCACATAGTATAAGAGCAAGATCAAATTCTTTTTCAAATTTTAAATATCTAGCATCTGCCTTAATGAACTCAGCATTAACTTTAGCGTCTTTGGCTTTTTGTTTTGCCATTTCTAGCATGCGCTCTGATAGATCAATACCAGTTACATTATATCCTCTTTTGGCAAGTTCAATTGAGTGTCTTCCTGTTCCACATCCAATATCTAAAATTTTTTTTGATTTATCGTGTTTTATTTCCTTTTCAATAAAATCTATCTCGCCTATTGTACCTTTAGTATATACTTCAGTTTCATAAGTTTCTGCATAATTCTCAAACAATTCCTCATACCATTTTGTCATAGATAAAGGCCAGTACAGTTATTTATATCATTATTGCCACTTTCTGTTTTGTAATATAATTATGCAACAAAGGACTTAATGGTTAAATATATTGAGATAAAAAAGCTAAGAACTATTATTTTTATTTTTCACATGACCAAAATGAGACTAATTCTATGGTCACAATTGCGTTGTTACCTCTGTGGAAGTTTAATCAATAATAAAATAATAAAAAAATTAATTATTTTTCTTTTTTATATTGCAATCCTTTTCTTAGATAAATCAGTTAGTTGATTTCTAGCTTATATATTACAACCACTTATAAAATTAGTAAAAATATTCACTTAGATTAAAGAAAGACTTTTTAATCAAAATAATGTGGTAAAATCATGTGTCTAGCAGTTCCTGGTAAAGTTATAGAAATTAAAAACACCGTTGGAATAGTTGATTTTAATGGGGTTAAAAGAGAGGTTAGATTGGACCTTGTAGATGTTAAAATTGGTGATTATGTCATTGTTCATACAGGATTTGCCATTGAAAAGATGAATGAAAAAGACGCTCTTGAATCTCTTGATATATGGAAAGAACTCCTTAAAAGTGAGGGGGACTATTAGTGGATTTATATAAGGATCGAAGCGCTTCAGATACAATAATAAGAAAAATATCTGAAATATCTAAAGATGTAGGGAATGTAAAGCTCTGTCATGTATGTGGAACACATGAGCATGTAATCACACATTATGGCATAAGAGCTTTGTTACCCGAAAATGTTCAAGTTGTTTCTGGCCCCGGATGTCCAGTTTGTGTCACGACACAAGGTGAAATAGAGGCTGCAGTTAAAATAGCTGAAAAAGGCGCCATTATAACTACTTATGGCGATATGATAAGGGTGCCTTCTAAGAGATCACTTTCTGATGCAAAAGCTGCAGGGCTTGATATAAAATTAGTATATAGCATTAATGATTCAATAAACCTTGCCATAGCAAATCCTAATAAAAAAATAGTTCATTTTGCTATAGGATTTGAAACAACTTGTCCCACAACTGCAGTTGCAGTTCTTAATTCTCCCAATAATTTTTATGTTTTATCTGCACATAGAGTTATTCCTCCTGCAATGGATTTATTGTTAAGCAGCGGTAAAATAAATCTTTCAGGATTCATTGATCCTGGGCATGTTTCCACAATAATTGGAACTAAACCTTATGAACCGATATCTAAAAAATTTAAAGTTCCTCAGGTAATTTGTGGGTTTGAACCAAATGATATCCTTATGGGAATCTATCTTTTATTAAAACAAATTAAAGAAAAAAGGGCAGACGTTGAAAATGAGTATATTCGTGGAGTTAGAACAGAAGGCAACACTAAAGCACAAAAATTAATGGAAAAAGTATTTGAACCTTGTGACATTCGATGGAGAGGTTTTCCAGTAATACCTGGTTCTGGCCTATCAATAAAAAATGAATTTTCTAACAAAGATGCTTACAAAGAATTTAATATAGAAATAGAAGATATTCCAGAAGAAAAAGGGTGCAGTTGTCCGGAAGTCTTAAGAGCAGAAAAAATTCCCAATGAATGCAAATTATTTGGAAATATATGTACTCCTCAAACTCCAAAAGGCCCATGCATGGTTTCAAGAGAGGGTGCATGTTACATATCTTTTAAATATGAAAAATCTTTTAGGTGAAAATATGGCAATAAAAGAGAATCCATCTTGTTCCTTCAATAAGGAATGTAAATATCCAAATATAGATAAAGAGAGTTTTTGTGATGAGATGTCCTCCTTAATAGGGGATGTCAGAATAGGAAAGGGGGTGTATGTTGCACCTTTTGTGTCATTAAGGGCAGATGAAGGTACTCCTATAGTTATAGGAGATGAAAGCAATTTACAGGATGGGGTCATTATTCATGCTTTGGAACATACTTCTGTTGAAATTGGTAAAAAAACTTCAATAGCACACGGTGCAGTTATCCATGGACCTACTAAAATTGGGGATAATTCTTTTGTTGGATTTAGGGCAGTAATTCATAGCTCAGTAATTGGAAAAGAATGCTTCATAGGGCACGGTGCAATAGTTGTAGGGGTAAAAATTGGGGATAATAAATTAGTTCCTCACGGAGCTGTAATAACTGAACAAGAAAAAGCCGACAAACTACCAAACTCAAATAAAGACTTATTCAAATTTAATGAAGGGGTGCTGAGCGTTAATGGTGAATTTGCAAGGGGGTACAGGCTTTAATGGATGTTTGCCAAATCTTGGGAGAAAAAGGCCTTGAGAAGGCTTTAGAATATTATAGCGAAGATGAATTAAATAGCATTGTAGAAAAACTAGAGCTTGAAAAACTATTGAAAATTCCAGGATTTGGTAAAAAGAAGATATTGCAAATACAAAAAGAAACATTTGAAGCAAAGACCGGTAAAAAATATGAAGATATCCTCTTTGGTGATGCTTGGGAAATATATGAAGAAATAATATCTATACTTGTATCTTACCCAAAAACTGAGAGATCAAGGAATAGATTTTACCTTTACATGCCTTTAAGAGATAAGGAATTAATATTAAAAAGATTAAACTATTGTAACAAAGCAAAAAACTTTGTTCAAAGTTTAACTAAAGAAGAAATTGATAATATTTTAGAATACCTTGAGGGTATTTCCGATTTAAAGATCCCTTCACTAAAAAAATTTAGAGACAGAGTTCTAATAACTGATGATGAGGGAATTTCAACTAAAACTAAATCAGATTACTACGATTCCATCTATATTTCTTCGCCCCATGAAACAAGGGGCGTTAGAGAAGATTATCCCCTGATATTTTATCTATATGGAAAAGATTCAAAACTTTATGACACACTTTCAGAAATATCTGATTTCTCAATAAATATTGATGATTTTTCTATCAGAGATATTGTCCCTGAACTTTATATTGAACGCTTCATTGAAAATGCTCAGAAAATAAAACTTGCCCTTGAAATGTACAAAATACTTTATCAAATCAAAAATAGTAGAGGAATATCTACAGATGATGGAGCAAAGTTGAATGATCACGTTCAAAAACTCCAAAAGATTTCTGATAGAGTTGAATCTTTTTCTAAAGGTAATTTCCCAGATGAGCGATTAAACAAACTAAAGGAAGCATTGAATCTTGAAGAGATGGTAAAAACAAAAGAGAAAGAAATCAATGAGAGATTCTCTAAAATTATTGAAAATCAGGATATAGGTATAGCAGGCAAAGATATATTGTCAATGCTTTCTGATATAAAACATTCGGACCCTCTGAAAGCTTTTCAAAGTTATATCCCAAAACAACTTGAGGATGCCTATAGAAAAATACTAAAGGAATCAATTGATGAGCTCAATAATAAAACTGGATTAGAAGTTTCAGAGCTTTTCCCAGAAGAGGTATCATTTCCGATAGAGGCAAACAGAAATGAGTTATTTGAAATTAAAGAAAATATACGTAAGGAAATATCCAAGAGAGAATTTGAAATTAAGAAAGAAATGATGGATATATCTGAATTATGGGAGTTTTTAATTCAGAGAGTTGAAGAGTGTTATGACATTGATTTTTTTGTAGCAATGGGAAGATTTGCAGTTGAAAATAACCTCTTGATGCCCCAAATATCTGAAAAAGGCTTAAGCTTTAGAAATGGCAAAAATGTTTTGATTCAAAATCCAATTCCAATTAATTATAAGATTGGAACTACAGATGACACTATGAGCGGAAATGAAAATGTCATTATATTAACTGGTGCTAACTCAGGAGGTAAAACTACTCTATTAAAATTGGCACTTATAATTCAGATTCTTTTTCAAATGGGATTCTTAGTCCCTGCAGATAATTCATATACTTCTATTTTTGATGAAGTAGGATTCTTATCAAAACATAGGGGCGAATCAAGAGGGGCATTTGAAACTAGCCTTAAAAGACTAGTACCATTAGCAATTGAAGAAAAAAAGAGATTGTTATTGGTGGATGAACTTGAAGCAATTACTGAGCCCGGGTCAGCAGCTAAGATAATAGGGACTTTTCTAAATTATTTGAGAACTTCAAATACAGTGTGCGTTATAGTTACCCATCTTGGGGAAGATATAATATCCTCCATCAAGTCAATTGAAGGTAAGTTGCCAGAAGATATGAGGGTCGATGGGATAGAAGCAAAGGGATTAGATGAATCATTAGAATTGATAGTTGAGAGACAACCCGTCTTCTACAAACCTGGAAAAAGTACTCCAGAATTAATTGTTGAAAGACTCTCCAAAACAACTAATGGGAAAGAAAAGGAAATATACCAGAAGATGGTTGATGTACTAAGGCAGAAACCATAAACCTTTTTAATTAGATAACTCTTGTTTTCTTATGGGAGTATACCAGCCGCAAGACTATGTAATCTACATAGGAATTCTATTAGTTTTATTATCTCTTGCATTAAAATTTCTTTTCAATAAAATTAAAATTGATAAGAACTTCTTAATCGCAATCTCTCCATATATGATAATGGCAATTGCTCTTAGAGTATTGGCAGATGTTGGTTTTTACGAGAGATCAAAACTTTGGAATATTACTCCCGGAGTATATATTGTCACGTTCATTCTTGCATTTTCCATGATAATAATTGGATTTCAACTTGAAAAAAGAAATATTGTTTCTTACTGGAAACTTACATTTGCAGTTGGAATTATTGGAATGATATATTTTATAGCAAATCTAATTCCATTTTTTGAACATCCCTTGCGAACTATAGTACCCCTTTCTATGGCTGCTGGAATAACCTTGGCAGTATATCTAATCTCTCCTTTATTCTACAAACCTATTAGAGAGTTTGAAAACACAGCAATACTATTTGGGCATTTATTGGATGGGTGCGCAACTTTCATTGCAATAGATTATTATGGATTTGGAGAAGAACACTTACTGCCTCTTTTTCTGATAAATCTTACCGGTACAGCTTTAATCATGATTCCTTTAAAATTAATATTGATACTTGTAGTAATTTATCTTCTTGATACACTCTACAAAGAAGAGAATAAAAATTTCAAGGAGAAGGAAGTTACTATATTTAAATATAAATTTAAGGTCACAACTATGATGATGCATAATTTTTACCCATCGATAAAAGTCTTGATTTTTATACTTGGATTTGGCCCAGGTTTTAGAAATACATTATTACCCTCTCTTTTCTGATTCAAAAGATTTATTAATAGTATCAAACACTTATTTTTATGGAAAATCCCCTTCATATCATTAATCTTTCAAGAATGGTTGTAATGGGCTCAGATATTTGGGGCTCTGTTAAAACAACAGTAGAGAAATTAGGATACAAAAATCCTGTTGTTCTTGATGATCCAATTACAAGAGGAATTATTGGAAAAAAAGTTTCTGACGATCTAAATTGCGACCACTATGAAGTAAAAGTTGCTTCTATGGCAGAAGTATATTCAACTGGGGATATTTTAAAAAATGGAAAATACGATATAGTTGTTTCAATAGGTGGAGGGTCAGTTATAGATGTTGGAAAACTAGCATCTTTCAACATCTCTATCCCTTTTATCAGTTACCCAACCGTAGCATCTCATGATGGGATAGCTTCTTCTAGGGCGTCTATTCGAGATGGTGAAAAAAAAATATCAGTTGAGGCGCATCCTCCCATTGCCATTTTAGCGGATACAAAAATTGTTTCTAAGGCACCATATAGATTCATGGCTTCAGGATGTGCGGATTTGATATCAAATTACACGGCTGTATTGGATTGGCAACTCGCCCATAAACTAAAAGGAGAATATTACAGTGAACATGCAGCATCTTTGTCATCTATGAGTGCTAAGGTGACAATTGACAATGCTGATGTAATTAAAGAGGGATTAGAAGAATCAGCTCGAAAAGTTTTGAAGGGACTTATATCTTCTGGAGTAGCTATGAGTATTGCCGGATCTTCAAGGCCTGCTTCAGGTGCTGAACACGCATTTGCCCATTCACTGGACATGATTGCTGAAAAACCTGCAATGCACGGAGAGCAGTGTGGAGTTGGTTCTATAATGACTATGTATCTACACAGAGAAGAGAAGTATAAAACAATAAAAGAAGCTCTTGAAAAAATTAAAGCACCAACAACTGCTGAAGAACTTGGAGTCACAGATAATGAATTAATTAAAGCACTAACAATGGCACATAAGATTAGGGATAGATATACAATACTCGGAGAGAGTGGTCTAACTGAGAGGGCTGCCACTAAACTTGCTAAAGTCACGGGGGTAATAGATTGATTCTGACCCTTCTTCCTAAAAATCTTGCAAAACCAGGATTTTCTTTTTTAGCCGGGAAGGGGGACGCTGAATGCAAGGAGTGTAGATTCTTTAAGACCTGTGTTGGCAATTTGAAACCTGGGAGGATATACACTGTTTCATCTGTAAGAAATATCGAACATCCATGTAAAATTCATGATTCGGGTGTTAAAATAGTTGAAGTACACGAATCAGAAATTGAAGCGGCAATCCCAAAGAAATTTGCAATTGAGGGCGCAACTGGAATATTTTCTTTTTCCTGCAATGAAAGATGCCAATATCACGATTTTTGTGTTCCCGATGGGATTAATATTGGAGATAAATTTCATATTATCTCAATTAAAGAGAAAATTGAATGCCCTCTAAGCAATAATCTCCTTCGTGTAACTCTAAAAAGAAAAGATTAGTACACAAATCTAGATGAGCTTGATTTTTCTCCTCTAAATAGGATATCTAGGAATATTATTGGGACCATTATTGCTATGGGTATAATAGATTTAGCCTTCTTTTTCAATTTTACCACCCTTAATTATTATTGTAAAACAATAGTATATAAATCTTTCTATTTATTGAATTATAATAATCTAATAATTTGTTATATTAATGAATATTAATATTCATAAGCAATATGGTTGAACTTTAACTTCCTTAATTTGTAAGAATAAGATAAATACATCGATACTTATTATATATTAACATAGTATAATATTATATAATAAATCAATCTGGAATTGACCTCCCATTTATCATTAATATAAGAATTAAAATTCAATGTACAGGGATATTTTTATTATTACTTTAAATAAATCCATTTTTTTTTGAATACTGATAGTAGTAACATTTATATATATTAACGTTAGAGATAATGATGGTGAGCATCAATGGAAGAAAATGCCGAAGAGGCCATTATAGAGTATCTTAAAGGTGTAAAAATAGGCGCTACTCCTTCAGAGATTGCCGATAATCTTAATATGTCTAGAGCCACCGCTGTAAAATACTTAGAAATAATGAGGGCCATAGGATTAGTTGATTATAGAAGAATTGGTATGGCAAAGGTTTATTTTGTCGCAACAAAGCTCTCATACGCACAGCATGTTCTTCTCCGAAAAACAAGAGATTTAATCGAGTCAATAAAAACTGCCGATGAACACATTAAAGTGTTGGAGAAAATTCTTACCATACACATTAGTATAATGCAAACCTATAATGCCGAGGATAGAGAGAAATTCATTAAACTATTTAACGATACCATCGATAAGATAAAAAAAGGGGAGAATACGGTAGGTAAATAAACTTTTCTTGCAAGAAATCTGCTCCAATTTTATTTATAACAATAAAATTTATAATCCCTTTATATTCATTCATGTATGGTGGAGTCGTTGAATTATACAAAATATGAAAAAGTAAGGATTATTGGGGCGAGAGCCCTTCAGATATCATTAGGGGCGCCCATATTAATTGAAACTTCTATGCTTGACCCTATTAGAATTGCACTAGAAGAAATGAAGAAGGAAGTAATTCCAATAACTGTTGTAAGGGAATAGCCTTATGGGAGTAAACCTGGGAGAAATAGTTCCTAAACAGAAGATTGATATTTCTGATCTAAAAGGTAAAAGTGTGGCCATCGACGCTTATAATGCACTTTACCAATTTTTAGCCATAATTAGACAGAGAGATGGAACACCTTTAAAAAATTCAAGAGGCGAAGTAACATCTCATTTGTCTGGTCTATTTTATAGGACTGTAAATTTCATTGAACAAGGAATCAGGCCAATATATGTTTTTGATGGTAAGCCGCCAGAACTGAAATTTCAAACAATTGAAAAAAGAAAAGAGGTTAAAGAAGAAGCAAGGGAGAAATTTATTGATGCTAAAGAAAGAGGAGATTTTAAAGAGGCAAAAAAATATTCTCAAATGACATCCTCTTTGAAGGGAGATATGGTAAAAAGCTCTAAAGACTTATTAGAGGCAATGGGGATCCCTTATATTGAAGCACCATCAGAAGGCGAAGCTCAGGCTGCATTTGTTGTTTTACAAGGTGATGCGGATTTATCTGGGTCACAAGATTATGATTCAATTCTTTTTGGTGCGCCCTCTTTAGTAAGAAACCTAACGATATCTGGAAAAAGGAAGATTCCAGGTAAGGATTTATTTGTCGATGTCGTTCCTGAAATTATTAATAATAAAGATGTGCTAATTTCTCTAAATCTTTCAAGGCAACAGTTAATTGAAGCTGCCATTCTCATTGGGACAGATTATAATTTAGGAGGAATAAAAGGAATAGGCCCAAAAAAAGCTATCGATATCGTAAAATCAGGGAAATTTGGCGAATACGGTGAATTTGACCATATAATTAATCTTTTTATGAATCCTGAAGTTTCTGATAATTATAATATCTCTTTTCAAAAGCCAGAAAAGGATAAAATATTAAAAATACTATGTGATAAATACGAATTTTCAGAACTTAGGGTAGAAAAAGGAATCGAAAGAATAGGATACTCGCTTGAGAATACTTTAAAGCAGAAAACTCTAGATATGTATTTTTAAATATTAAATCTTTTTAATATGTTTATTATTTCTAATGGTTCGCTTATAGTATAATCGACTATTGTTTTTAATTCGTTTTTTCTTTTTGCTTCTCCCTCTAGTATCAAGAAACTCAAATCTGCTTCTTCAAAAGCACCTTTATCGTTAATGTCATCACCTACCATTATAACTTGCTCATAGGTCTTTTTTAGATTTGATATGAGATTTCTCTTGCCTTCTGGGTCTATTTGGGGAAAAACGAAATTATCTATTATTCCAAGTCTTTTTGCGAGAGGATAGACAGAGCAGGGATTATCTCCAGTTGCAAGATAAACATCCATACCCTCTAATTGGAGGAAATCAAATAATTCGAAGACTCCTTCTTTTATCCTGCCAGAAGAAGCAACTATATACGTTATTGTTTCTCTTTGAGAGTCTCCAACAACTCCGCATCCAGCTAGTGTGCAGACATCAAACTGTTTTTTTAATTTTTTTATTGTTTCATTTACTTCTTCAATAGTAATGCTTTCTGCCCAATTTAGAATTTCCTCTTTATCTATAATAGCATTTGCACCTTTAAAAACTACTTCAAATCCTATGTTTAGATCTTTAACTGATTGCCCAAGACTTTTTTTGGGATCTTCTCGTAAAAAGGTATCCCTTGGATCTGTTGCAATAGTTACAAGAAACAGATTTGGATTATCTTCAATTAGCTCTATACAAGATTTATGATAAATAAATTCATTTTTTTCCAAATCTTTTGATACGCGTTTAGTATCAACAAGTGTTCCGGATTTATCAAATACTATTGCTATCATGGCGAACGTTTCTTTTAACTTTAGAAATAATTTCATCAAGTTTTTCTTGAGGGCAACTTTGGCCTCTTATTATTCCACTAACTATATCAACTACTCTTCCCTTAGTAGTTCCATTATTGTTATTAATAGTTCTTACGCCTATTTTTTCAAAATCTTCAAAAGTAACTGGTGCTTGGCATGCAATTATAGCATCAATTGGGGCAAGATCAAGAATAAATTTGGCTTTATAAACTACATGCGTCCTAATATTTCCAAGATGTATTATTGCAAGTTTGAATTCATTTAGTATTTCAACTTCTTTTTCTTCAATTCCGAATAGGACGCTTACCCCAGATGAAGGAGCTTCTGGAGGAACGCCATTTCCGGCATTTAATACCATAACACTTGTCTTTATACCTGATTCTCTCATTGCATAGGTTATCTCACATATTGGTTTTGTAATATGTCTCCTCCCAGGGCTCATAGCTATTGCTATGATATCTCTTCCTGCATCTGCAAAAGTTCCTCTTTGAGCAAGTCCTCCTCCAAGTCCCATACCTCCCCCCATTCTACACTGGACCATATGGGTATTTCTTCCAATCATAGAATCAACTATATGTTGCTTTCAATTATATATTTTAAAACTTTGCTATTATCATTCTTAGTTATTTTGATTATTAGTACTTTGTTGCATAATTCGACCGCAAAGCTTAAACCTTTTGCAAACCCTAACTGTTCATGAAAAGAAACTGGGCCAAATACAATGAACAGTTGGTAAAAAGAGGTGAATTCTACCTCTGCATTGATTTTTTAGATAACGATCA
>JAHKLW010000003.1 GCA_020854815.1 Methanofastidiosum sp.
ATCCTATAATAGTCTTATTCTAACGATCATAAAATAATTATTGAATGTGATGGGGATTATATTTCAATCCTATAATAGTCTTATTCTAACTCACCTAAACGCACAGAGAAAGAACTCAATGAGATAATTTCAATCCTATAATAGTCTTATTCTAACATATCCTGTATAATATTTGGGGGTTGGTGCAGATTTATTTCAATCCTATAATAGTCTTATTCTAACCAGAATGGTTGAGCTTTTCAGATCACAACCGTTAATATTTCAATCCTATAATAGTCTTATTCTAACAAACCGGTGAAATGGGAAAGCTATTTAGTTGATCCTTATTTCAATCCTATAATAGTCTTATTCTAACACTGCTTAAAAGATTGCACGAATATTCACTAGAAAAATTTCAATCCTATAATAGTCTTATTCTAACCCAGATGTATCCATCATCGTATGTTGTGCATCTTCCATTTCAATCCTATAATAGTCTTATTCTAACATCGACCTGTTCAGAGCCTTTAAATCTGATAAACTCATTTCAATCCTATAATAGTCTTATTCTAACGAGAAGTAGAATCGAACTTGACCAGAACTGGAACATATTTCAATCCTATAATAGTCTTATTCTAACTGCTGCAGGAACGGCTTATGTGAAAGATGCTGCTGAATTTCAATCCTATAATAGTCTTATTCTAACCGGCCGGAAAAACGCCCATTTTCTCAATATAAGTCCAATAAACCTTCTATTTTATAAAACTTATCTTGGATGTCAGATCATGCATTGCATATATAAAGATCCACGACTAGAGAATATTTGATAAGTCAGATTTAGGAGATCCAATCGTTTCTCTTACTAAAAATTTATCACTTTTAGATATGTAGATTATAACATTATCTTTGTCTTTCTTTATAATTTCATTTAGTCCATTTTTTAGTTCTCGAAGTTTTGAATCTGTAATCTCCCCTTCAAATACTGAATTTTGAACCCAGTTTAGATGTTGTCTTAGGTAGCTTTTTACTTTATTTACTCTTTTATCAGATACATCGTATACAATTATAATGTACACTACCACCAGATCCTAAAAGCTTCATAATCTTTTAATCCACTAACATGTTTTATCAGTTTATAGCATTCTAATCTTATTATATGTTTGTATGAAACATTTCTGTCCAGAGCACGATGTTTGATTGTTTTATCAAGACGTTCATTATAATGTTGCAAAAATAATCTTCTTCCAGTATCTTTGAGAAGACAATAGTTTAAATCTTTATCAAAATCATCTTCAGAAATTATTCTTTTGTTCAAAAGCTTGAAAACTACCCTATCCCCAATAAATGGTTTGAAAATTTCACTTAAATCTAAACTCAAAGAAAATCTTCTCTTAAAGGGCTCATGAAGGTAAGATATGGTTGGATTTAATTGAGTATTATATATTTCTGATAATATTGTCGCGTACATCAGTGAATTTGAAAAAGATATTAACGCGTTTACCATATTTTTAGGTGGCCTTCTAGTTCTTTTATCAAAATTAAATTCTTCAGGAAGTATTTTGTTAAAAGTTTGGTAATAAATATTTCTTATGTTACCTTCTACACACATTAATTCACTTATTGTATCTGTGCCTTGAATTTTCTCTTCCCATCCTTTTATGGATTCTAATTCTTCATCAATTTTATAATAAGATAGATTTTTCTTTATGTTGGATATTCCCCCTCTTAGTATCTCTTTGGCAAGAAACATTCTTTTTTCTTTATCTAAGTAGTGTTCTGCCTGTCTTACTATAGTTTCTCCAGATAACAGGGATTCCCGAGGATAGTAAGTACCTTCATAATAACCATAATAATTGAAAAAATGGATTGAAACGCCTTTCTTTGATAAATAAGAAACAACTCCTGATGTGAAGGTAACTCTGCCATAACAATAAATTGATGAAATTGTCTCGATTGGTAAAATATGTCTTTCCTTTTCAGAATAGAAATATACAGTATTCTCTTTTCTACTTAGAACTCCATTTTTTAATAAATAAAAATCCTGTTTCATGTTTACACCCAACAAAAATCATAATAACTACATTTTGTGCAATATGATCTCTTCTCTGGTTGCGGCATAGAGCCTCCGATAATTAGAATTATTTCATTTGATACCCTCTCTAACTCCTTCTCTTTTTCTTCAGTTAGGATTATTTCTTCAGTTTTTTTAATAAGAGGGTAATCTAAAATTCCTTTTGCAGTAATTTCCATTTCTTTTAGTTTATAGAGATAGAATAGTAATTGATAAATTGAAGCTTTTTCCATTTTCTTTGATTTCTTAACTTCATATATCACTAACTCATCTTTCTTTTGGATTAAATCTATTTTCATTCCGGGCAGATTTACTTCTTTAATCATTCTTTTATGAACTGATTCATGAATAATTTTACCATCTTTTACAACATCGGATGAATGTTCCATCGTTTGAAATTTCGAGAAAAGCCAGAGTTTGGTTTTACAAATAAAGAAATAGTTTATTTCTGTACCGGTAATGTTACTATCTATCATAGTTAATTAATCTAGTGGATTACAGATTATATCATTCTTATAGTATAAACACAAATTTCAGATTTAAGCTTGTTTGTATCAATACCGTCTTTGAAAGAATAATATTTCAAAAATTTATCAGTGGATATAATAGTATTATACTTTTCATCGTATTTTACAAGTTCGTTAGATATCATATGATCAAATAAACATGTGTTATTTTCATAGATTTTTATGTTATTTATCGTCACGATAAATTGATTAAACAAACTAGTTATTCTTTTTCTAATGTATTTGTCTTTAAATTTATCCGTTGAACTGAGAATAGTTCGCCATACCTCAAAAACATTTTTAGTTATTAATTGATTATCTTTAATTATATTATTTATTCCCTCAAATCTCTTAATATCCAGATCTTCTGTAAATGTTAGGATATATTCTCTGTCTTCTGTTGATAGGTCGTCCAAGGAGATTATTTCATTGATGAATATATCAATCTGTTCTATTTCTTGTTCTATGACATCAATCATATCATTTATTGTTTTATAGTGGAGTTGATTTATTTCAGTTATAACAGAATTGAAAGAATCTCCTCCTATCCCTTTTACTTCTTTGGCCAATATTTTGTAGTAGTAATCAAACTTTTTATACTTTAGAATCTCATTTAATTGGGAAGGGGTAAAATTTTTTAAAACATTATATCTGGAGCTTTTTGTTGGGGAGTATATTTTTTGAACATCATATTTTTCTCCATCTTTATATTTTATTATATATAATTTTGAGATTTTGGATTTTTTCTCATCACATTCCCTGTTAATTCTTCCAGAGATTTGTTCAAGGCTTTCCAGTATAGAGTAGTCTCTCACTCCAAAATCACAATCTATGTCCATGCCTGCCTCTACAGATTGTGTGGAAACTAAGATGGTATTTTCATTATTAGTTTTGATTTTAAATTCTTGAATTATTTTTTTTCTTCTATAAGTATGAATAGTTCCGTTTAAAAGATATATCTTAAAATTATTAAAATAACTATCATCTTTTAGGCAATCGTATACTTTTCGTGAAGTGCTAATTACATTAAAAGTCAATAATATTTTGACTTTTTTGTTTGAATAATTCTCATTAATTTCTTTGATAACTAATTTTTTTATTTCTTCAATATCATGTATGCCATATCTAAATTCTACAGAGTTCCTTTCAAGAAGGGGGTGATTAAAGTATTTAGTTGGGTCTTCAAGAATTTGTGGGATTTTGACATTATCCAAAAAATAATTTAAATTTGGAAGCGTGGCGCTCATAATTATGTAATAGATGTTCAAATTTTTACTAGTTTCATTTATGAAATCATAGAATATTCTCAAATTTTTATCACTCAAACTTTGTATTTCATCTATTATGACAATGCTGTTACATAGATTTGCTATTTTATACCTATTATCTCTATTATTCTTAATGAAAACATTGAAAAAATTAACATTGGTAATTATATTAACACAGTTATTTAAGAAATTATCATTTTTAATAATAATTAAGTGTTGAAGATCCGAAGTTGAATCATTATCTGTTTTTAATTTGTCAATATATGCGCTTGAGTAAATATCTGAGATTTTTCCAACTTTATTTGGAAACAATAAAGAATTAAATAAGGCTCTATCAATTACTTTACTGTTCTGTTCTATTATATTAATAAAAGGAAACACATAAAATATTCTTTTCACACAATTATCATATTCTAAAATATTAAGCGCTAGTTTCATAGATATATTTGTTTTACCCCCTCCTGTAGGAACAGACAACATAAATATCCTATTATTCTCTTCCAATAACTTTTTCATTTGAGTATTGCATTCTATTAATATTTCACGACGTAACTCGTTGACGTTTGTTATGCCAGAAATAGTCTTTAATTGAACATTATCTATATTTTTATTATAATCAACTTTTAAAAAAGACTCTTTCATACTCTCTTTAGTTTTCTCATCCAATATATTCAATTTGTAGAATTCATCTAGACTACTTGTATAGTGAAACGTAGAATATGAATCACTCATTACGAGCAATGAATAAATTAACTTTACAAGTAGGAATAATCTTTTCCACTCAAAATTAGGATTATCCCAAAAATCAACTATAGTATCTTGTTTAATTTCTATCTTTTCGATCTTAATAATCTTAAATATTAATTCAGTTATCTCTTTTTCTATTTTATTTTCTTCTTTAATTTTTCCTGTAAAATTTCCGATAGGACTATGGTGAAAATCAACTATGTAGGAAAACAAATAAATTGTGTCTTCAAATCCTGGGAATTTTTTAATCAAAAACGAAGAAATGGATTTTGAAGAATAGAAACTGTGTCTTTTATCTCCAGATATATTCTGATCTTCAACATTAATTTTTTGAAAGTATGGATTTATTTTTCCTATATCGTGATAGTAAATAAAATATGCAATTATTTCTTTTACAGTATCTGTATTTTTCTCTGTAAAAATTTTTGATATCATATCATCAATTATAAATTCTAATTGCATTTTGTCGACCAAGTATACAAAATACTTAGAACATAAATCCGAATGATCTTCCAAAGACTCTAATAAGACTTCTGAGTTAATCTTTTTTCTATGGGCTGAACTATAAATATGTGGAGGGATCACTGAAGTATCAAGAGAATTAATTATTTGTTGAAATTTCTCAAAAAACATAATAAGCTCGATCTCCCGAAACAATAAAATCATTAGGATTAGTAACACAGATTTTTGCTATAGTTTCGGGTACGGCCATTAAGCAATAAATATATTTGAAGTTTTCATCAAAACCAAAAGGAATCATCTCTAGTTTAAAGTTAGTTTTATTTATTCCATTAGATAGTAACTCAAAGGGAAATATACTTTGACAATTAACTGAAGTTTGTGAATTATTTGTTAAGTCTTCTAAAGAAATATATTCAATACTTGCAGGAAATTCATTTTTCCCAAAATAGACATTAAATACAGATTTATTACTTTTTATATTTTCTATTATTTTGTTATGTAGTTCATTTTCTTCATTTAAAACTAATCCAATTTCATAATCTGGATCCATCAATATTTGCTCTTTTATAATCACATTTGGAGAAGATACATCTTTTCTATTATTTAGAAAACTATTTAGGCTGTTATATGTAACGACAAATTTACGATCTCTTTTATTTTTGGGATATATATAAATCTGGATGTCACTTAATCTTTCATAATATTCTGGAACTGTATCTTTGTTTATATATCCCCTAAGTCCAACTATGGCACCAAGAATTCCCAATAGATGAGGTTTAGGAATTATAGAATAAGTATTTTTAAATAGATTACTTGCTGGCTGATTGAAGTGCGCAAAACTACCATATAATCTAAACTTTAACAATTTCATATGTTTCTTCCCCTCAGTTTTTTTATCTACAGACTAAAAGTATTAAAGATAATCTGTTATTCTAAACCTTTATTTTGCACTTTAGAGCTATAATTTTCTCTAATTTGTGCTTCGCCTTTGACATGCTCCATTACTTTTTTATAATCAATAAATACTTCGTTATTTTCTTCAAAAATATCTACTAACGAATTTAAATTATTGAATATTTTATCGTCTTTGTTTTCAAGCCAAATGAAACTTACAGTTTCAACACCAAACATGGTCGTAGATACTACTTCTCCAACAGCATATTTCATTGCTTCTTTTAATTTAGTAATGTCAGAATCAGTTATTTTTATCCCTTGTTTTTCTGCAGAGTTCATATTCAAACAAATGTCATAAACATAGTATACATCGTCCCCTCTTGATTCTTCACCTATAGTTGTTTGTTGGGCTTCTTGACTTTTTTCATTTGGATTCCGGTAGGGGGACAATATACTTGAAACATAAATATTAGAGTTTTCGTATCTATTTATCCCATAACCTATTTGGCATGGGCCTGTTATAGATATGTTGCTGTCGACTGCAAAAACAACGCCAAAAAGACGAACGTCTATAAAGGCTAAAAGATTATCAATTATTTCTTTCTCGTCTTTTGGTAATTCTTCTACTTTGCACTTTTTTAAGTAGTTCTCTTTTAAAGTTAGATACCTTTGTTTTAAGTTTCCTTCTTTCCCGCGAAATTCTTTTTCTCTTTGCACAAATACAGGGTCTATTTTTGAGAAATATTCCCTAAGACAATATTTAAGGGCTTTATCTGTAGCATATATCCTACCATCAGGCAATCTTCTGGGCATTCCGTCGAAACTAGCATTGAAATTTGAATTTTTTGCATTTATTACAACAATCCCATTATAATTCATTCACTTCACTTCCTTTTATTCTTCTATTATTTCTTTTTCTTTTTTAGATCCATATAGGTGGCTATTATCAAAATAGCCAGTGTATATGGGAATTTTGTTGTTTTCATAAGAATCATGAAACTCATGGGCCAATACATTTTTCAAACTCATTTGAAATCTTACATTGCTATCTATATATTCGTTGTGTGAATATTTTTCAAGGACCTCCAATAATCTCTTTTTTAAATATTCCATATTATGTACATTCAATGTATATTTTGTAAAAAGGTCAAGTTTATTTTTTGTTTTACTATGATTCAATAAATACCGAAATAGCTGCCCCATTAAATAACTAGCCTCGAAATCATTTTCTATTTCAATATTCTCTATATCTTTCAATTTTTCTTCTAATACTTTATATTTTTCCAAATATAGGCCTCCATTCGATTCGTTATTTAGATATTTATAATAGATTATTAAAAATAGTCTAATTTTATTATTGCTAATTTTCATTGTATCTCTTAAATTAATATTTCTAATAATTTCAGATAAAAATTCTTTAAATAATTTTGAATAGTTTTTATCTGTAAAGAAAGAACTATCTTGATAAAAAATATAATTTCTTATCATGAGATTATATTCAAGAATTTTTTGTTGCAGGAACGGATGTAAATTCATTAAATTTTTTGGGTCAGTTTCAAATAAAGAAGGGACAAGTGTATTATTAAATAGTAAATTTATATCACTAAGAAAGATAGATTTGTTTTGTTCATTAGATATTGAGTTGACTTCATTGTTATTCAAGTTATTACTAGAAGAATATAATGAAGTATCTTTTATATTAAATGCGCCATATTGGCTAACCATTTGATAATTAAAATTAGAAATGTATCTAAATTCTATGTTATCTAGCGTAGGATCTGTTAATATCATTACATAGTCAAATTCTCTAAAATTATTCTTTTCATACAATATTTTTAATATTTTCAAAATCCCTGGAGGATCTTTTGCATAATTTTTATAGTCATTTTGACTAAATAAATCTGTTTGAGTAGGAAAAACATAACGATAAAATTTGTATAATTTCAAATATTCAAAGAAATAATATACTAACATAGTACATGTTTTACATAGATTATAATTTTCAGAGCTATTGGATTTTAAATTTGATTTATATCTTGTTGGATTTCTCAACAAATATTTTCTTTCCCGCCCAAGATCAAAGGTATTTCCTTGAGTTAGAGTATATAATTGGCCATTTTTTTTACATGCACTACATTCCCCCATATAAGAATTATATTTTAGTATTTTTTCATTTACATACCTCTCAAAAATCCCTACATATTCACTAATATCCGTTTCATTCACTAAGAATACAATATAATCATTTTTAGTTAGATTGTATTCTTTATTAGAAAAGTTTTCAAAGAAAGTTATAACTTGTTCAATAAGTTTAGGAAATTTAGAATAATACTCAGTCTTTTCAATTCCTTTTTTGAACTCTTCAATTTTTTTAGTAGAGAATTCTAGCACAGTTCCTTCTCGACTAGTTTCGCTTATATCGTTCATATAGTTATTTTTGATAAAAGAATCTGTAATCCTAAAATGAGTAGGGCTATGACTTAGTAATGCATTGCTGCCTCCAATATTATTTGAATTATTATGGGTGGGATTTATGAATTTCTCTGGATTTAAGAATTCATTTAATTCTTCTCTTTTTGAGTAATTGCATAAAAAAGAAACTTCATCTATAATTTCTGATATGTCTTTGTAATTTACACAAATAGATTCATACTTCTTTAGATTTTTTTCATTATACGTTGGAGATACTATCAAGATTTTGTTGTTTCGATATTTTGCATCTTGTGGTGTTCTGAATATTGATCGATAATCTTCTTCTGAAAATAAGTTAACAATAAAATTATACATATAACCCTCCAATAGTTACAATAAGATCCCAATCAAATTCAAATTTCAAAATTTACCCCCCGTATCAATAACCTCAACCATTCCAAATCCCATAGAATTTTTTTCTCCGAATCCCGACTCATATCCTAGTTTAATTAGATTGGGATTTCCATATGCCTTAAATTCAATATAATGTGCAGTGTGATAAGTATTTTTTATTTTTCTTTTCGTACTTCTCAATATGCTTGATATCTCAAAGTTTACTTTGGAGTTGTCACTTTCCTCCCCATAATAAATAGAGTATTTTCTTTTTAGATTTCTTTCAAGATTCTTATAGAACTTTATATCGTTTGGAGAAAGGTCCCAAATCTTGAGCTTATTGTCCATATTTATTTTTGTAGTTATACATATTGGAGATATAGTTTTGAATTTTATTGCGTCATGAATATCTATATCTTTGACAACCCCAACGGATTCCAGGGTAAGTGGAACACCTGCAATATGAAAAGAAGTATTTTTAAATAAACCTTCAACAAAAGAAACTGAGATATCTTTTCTTGGTGATGAAAAATAAAAGTAACACATACCTTTAATAAGAAGTCCTTTTTCATCCATCGGGATAACTCCTTTCAAATCAGAAAATGTAAACAATTTAATATCCTTTGAGTAATGTAAGTCTTCAGAAATTTTATTATCCGCTCTTTCAATGGAAGAATAAATAAATGAACCCACATAGTAATTGTAATTATAAGGTATGATGCCGTTCTTTGCCGAAAATGTTAACTTGAATCTCAATTCTACCACTGAAAATATTATTCATTTAACTTTATGTATTTGAATTTATAAAGATATGGGAAAAAATGACTGTATGTCTTATCCCAAAATCATTTCCCGTGAGGAAATGTTATTGGGGTATGGCAAAGCTCAAGGAGAGTGCAAGTTTCAGATAGCCCTAAAGGAGCTAGGG
>JAHKLW010000004.1 GCA_020854815.1 Methanofastidiosum sp.
CCCGTATGTAAGCATACACTTTATTTCCATTTCTAGTATCTCACCTAAGGTAATAAAATCTCTTGCAAGTTTTTTTGCCACATTTGCATCCTTAATCTTAGCATTTTTACCAACGGGGATATCTATAACTACTTTTTCAGATCCCGAGGCTTTTTTCTTTGCAAGTATGCTGGCAAGAAGTAAAGATTGGGGGTCTAATCCAAGAGGATTCCTTATTTTTATCAATTTATCATCGGCTATCGCTAAATCGACTCCCCCGCCCCATACTATGCAACACCCTATCTTATCGACAATCCTTTCAATCTCATCTTTGTGAAAGCTGACATCACATAGTAACTCCATTGTATCTGTTGTTCCTGCTGCACTTGAAATGGCTCTTGAGGATGTTTTAGGAATAGTTAAACCTGCGGCACCTAGGATAGGAACTATCACCATAGTAGTCCTATTCCCCGGAACTCCACCTATACAGTGTTTATCAAAAATAGGTTTTCTTTTAATATCCAAAGTTTGGCCGGTATTTACCATACTATTGATAAGATTAATTACCTCTCCATTAGAAAGCCCTCTTGTGTAAATTGCAGACACAAAGGCAGAAAGCTCAACATCACTTAATCTATTTTCAACTGTATCTTGGATTATACTATACAGCTCTTCTTTGGATAGAGAATCACCATCTAATTTTTTCTTTATGAAATGAACAGAATCTGGGGGAGGGGCTAACGTTACTTCAGCATTAGTACTACATGATAAATCTAATTTATCACATAAGTATTCATAAAGCCCTATTTCACCCTTTGTCACTACTTTTTCTGTTAAATCTACAACGGCGACAAATTCTTCATTGCCCAACTTGACATTAACCCTGCCCAATCTTCTGACTCCGATGAACTTAGCATCATCTTTGTGCATTAGAACAAGAGGATAATCTGTCGCTTCAATATCAAGTGTTTTAATCTTAAATAACATTAAATCCCCCTTATAAAAAGAATAAATAAGAGTATTTATAGCTACCCCTATAAAAAGAATAGAATATAATCTATGTTCCTGCGGTCCAAGAAGAAAGATATTCTTCTTGCTCTTTTGTCAAGGTGTCTATTGAAATGCCCATTGATCTTAGCTTTAAAGTGGCGATTCTTCTATCGATGTTTAGAGGAACGGGATAAACTTTATTCTCAAGTTTTTTACCTTCTTTAGAAAGATATTCTGCTGACAAAGCCTGATTTGCAAAGCTCATGTCCATGACTGAAGCGGGATGTCCTTCTGCTGCGGCAAGATTAATTAATCTGCCTTCCCCAAGAAGGTATATTTTCTTACCCTCTCGTAATGTATACTCTTCAACAGAATCTCTAATTACTCTTTTTGATGAAGATAATTTTTCTAGAGAGTTTATGTCAATCTCAACATTGAAGTGACCTGAATTTGCAACAATGGCGCCGTCTTTCATGTTTCTAAAATGTTCTTCTCGTATAACATTGATATTTCCTGTTACGGTAACAAAGATGTCCCCAATCCTAGATGCTTCTTCCATTTTCATTACCTGAAACCCATCCATTGTTGCTTCTATAGCTTTGATAGCGTCAGCTTCAGTAACTATGACTTTTGCACCCATGCCGCTTGCTCTCGTAGCAACTCCTTTGCCACACCATCCATATCCTGAAACGACAAAGTTTTTTCCTGCTAACAAGACATTTGTAGCTCTTATAATCCCGTCTAGAGTACTCTGCCCTGTGCCGTATCGATTATCAAAGAAATGTTTTGTCATGGCATCGTTTACAGCTATAATAGGATATTTCAATACGCCTTCTTTTTCCATGCTCTTAAATCGGATTACGCCGGTTGTGGTTTCTTCTGTACCACCTATTATCTCTGAAAGAACATCGTTTCTTTCTTTCATTATCGTAGAAACAAGGTCTCCTCCATCGTCCATTGTGATATTTGGTTTAGCATCCAATACCTTGTTTAGATGGTCGTAGTATGTATCTCTCTCTTCACCCCTGATGGCAAAAACAGAAATTCCATAATCCTTTACAAGTGATGCGGCAACATCATCTTGAGTGCTTAAGGGATTTGAAGCGCAAAGAAAAACTTCAGCACCCCCTTCTTTTAAAGCGATCATTAGATTTGCTGTTTCCGTTGTAACATGGAGACAGCATCCAATTTTGTAACCTTTAAGTGTACTATTTTTTTTAAACTCCTCTTTAATTAGTGCTAATACAGGCATTTCTCTCTGTGCCCACTCAATTCTCAGCTTCCCTTTTTCGGAAAGTGAAAGATCTTTCACATCGCATAGCATCTACTCACCTGAAAAAGTTTCCAAAGAAAGACTTATAAATGATTGTATTGGCATTGATATACGTGAGTTAATGAAAAAGTACATTTTTATAGTTATTTTAACGGCAATGTTACTCCTTTCGGCAGGTTGTGCCATAGAAAAAAAGGTTGAAAAAGGAGATACGGTAAAAGTTGACTATATTGGAAAACTTCAAGATGGAACAGTTTTTGATACATCCATCTTAAATGAAGCTCAAAGCGCAGGAATATACAATGCTGAGAGAATTTATGAGCCTTTAACATTGAAAATAGGAGACGGATCAACTATTCCTGGATTTGAAAATGGGCTTTTAGGTATGAAGGAAGGAGAGTCAAAGACTCTTGCAATACCTCCCGAACAGGGTTATGGCCCAGAAGATCCTAACTTAAAGTTTAGCCAGACAAAAATCTTAGAAGAAATACCAAAAACTGAAGAGATTACAAGATTTGAAGAAATTCCAAGAACTTTCCAGGCTACAATTAGCTCATTTGTTAACCGATATCAAAGACAGCCCACAGTTGGTATGGTCATCGACTTAGTAGATTGGCCAGGCCAAGTTGTTCAAGTTACCGGAACAGATGTCGTCATAGAACATAAGCCTGAAGTTGGAAAAACTATAACTAATGAGATTGCAACTTTTACAATAACAGAGATTAAAGCTTCAACTATAGTATTAAGATACGACCCCAAAGTTGGCGATCTTTTACCGACTGAATACGGAAATTTAATGGTGCTTGAAGTAACTGACACAACTATGAAAGTAGAGGCGCTGCCACAGAAACAAATAGAAACAATTTTTGGAATGGCAACTGTTATCGAGTCAGGCAACAAATATGTAATAAGAGTAAATCCATCAGTTGGAGACGATATAATATATCAAAACCAAATAGGTAAAGTAGTTGAAGTTACAGCAGATAGTTTTGTTGTTGATTTCAATCATCCACTTGCAGGTGAAACTCTATACTTCACAGTAACAGCTGTAATCATCCAAAAAGGTCAGGAATCAGGATTCTTCGAGAAATACAGGCTTTTAATATTTGGTAGTCTTTTAATAGTCGTATTTGCAGCTGCATATGTATTCATGACCAAATTCTATTCAAAAGAAGAAAAAGAAAAGAAAAAAGATAAACCAAAAAAGAAAACTAAAGCCGCCAAAGAAGAAATGAATGGCGAACTAAAAGAACTCGCATCAACTGTTGAAGAAGTGCAGAAAGACCTGGATACTAAGGAAGAGACAAAGGCCAAACCAAAGAAATCAAAAGCAAAGAAAAAGACTTCAAAGAAGAAAAAAGAGTGATACATTTTAAGGTGAAAATCTAAAATGAAATATAATAATAAATTTTTATTTTTAATATTTGCTATTTTAGTTCTTATAACAGCAACAATTGGTTGTAATTTTAATTTAGACGATATTGGCATATCCTCAGGCAACGGTGGTGTGTCAAGCAGCGGAGAAATTGATATTCTAAAATCCAAACTTTCTGCCTACGAATCCCAAGAGTCGATGGAAAATCAGGAAATACAGAGACTAAGAGAAGAAATTGACAGAATAAAGAATGAGAATATCCCCCTTAATGGTAACATAGCAGTTGTAAGGATATTTGGGATATTGGACCAAGAAGATGTCTTGCCCATTACTTCCCAGTTAAGAAAGCTTGCTGAGGATAGAGAAGTAGGCGGCGTAGTTTTATGGCTTGACAGCCCAGGTGGTGGAGTTTCTGCAGTGACAGAAATTTACGATGAGGTCCAAAGATTGAATATGAGAAAACCTGTTGTTGCCTATGTTGGAGGGGTTGCTGCGTCTGGTGGTTATTACTTGGCAGTTGCAAGTGATAAGATAGTAGTAAAACCTGATGCCATTTTGGGAAGTATTGGAGTAATATATGTCCATGAAGATTTAACAGAATACTTCAAAATGTTTGGTATAAAAATAGAAGTAATTAAAACTGGCGAAGATAAGGATCTTGGAGCTCCTTGGAGACCTTTGACAGATGATGATCGAGAGAATATCCAGAATATGATTAATGAAGATTTTGATAGATTCGTCTATGTTGTATCAAAAGGAAGAAATCTCTCAATTGAAGAAGTTCTAAAATATTCTGACGGAAATATATGGAGCGGTACCCAAGCAGTTTCTTACAAACTTGCTGACAGAGTAGGCACTCTTGATACAGCGATAGAAGAATTAAAAGTTAGTGCAGGACTTAAAAATCCAAAGGTAGCATTTATTCAGATTTCTGATGATGGTAGTATTTCAAACATGAGCTATGAATATATGAGATACCAATACGAGCCTTCTATACGTATTCAAAAGAAGTAAACGTTTTTTCAAAGAAATCTTTGTCAACTACTAAGACTCTTTTATCTGTAATAATGTCGTCAATATACCCTTTCCAGTAAACAACTATGCCAGGGCCAAAAAGAGAAACATAATGCTTTAACTGTTTATTATAATCCTGCTTAAATTCTATATAGTCACAAAAACTAGCCTTGCTTTCAAACCAAAATACTTTTCTACCTCTTATTTTAATTGCTTTTTTTAATAGAAAATCGGGAGTTTTACCAGACCCTAGTTTTCTTAAATCATCTTCCCTTAAGAATTGAATCTCTTTTTTATCCAGATAAACTTTTAACATTTCTTCACCATTTTTACCATTCTCTCTTTGAATTTTAGAGGATTGAGGTGAATAAGCAATATCAAAGTCAATCGCTTTTTTAATTTCATTCTTTATTCTTTCGTCATCGATTGAATCTGGATTATGCATAATATTTTTGATATCTTTCTTATTAATGCCCTTTTCCTTAAGAATCATCGTTGCAATTAATATTGGTGAAAAGGATAACTTTGAAGCTATGTCAAAGAAGGAGAGGCCTTTATCCCATAGCTTCACGATTTCTCGAATTCTATTCATTATAGGGTAATAATCTTTCTTAACATTTCTGACTGTTTTTTGAGATAATATTGAAAGCAAAACGTCTTCTTCGATTCCATATTTATTCGATAGTTCCGGTACATCGTCTCTTGTATTTATAGACTTGTAGATTTCCATGAAGACTTGTTTTTTCATTGGTCCACTCTATTGCAAGATGTAGGAACACTTTTAAATATTTTCTATCATTTCTTGATTATGGATAACAAAGAGCTCTATGAGCTTAAGAAGCAGCTCAAGTTTCTTTCAAAGATTAGGGGCAGACATACAGAACTTGTTTCAGTTTATATCCCTGCGGGATATGAAATTTCTAAAGTAGCTGCGCAGATTAAAGATGAGCAAGGAACTGCTACAAATATTAAATCTAAAGGAACTAGGAAAAACGTTCTTTCTGCTCTAGAAAGGGTAATGCAGCACTTGAGATTATATAAAATGACTCCGCCTAATGGACTTATTATCTTCTCAGGCAATATCTCTGAAGATGAAGGAAATCCGAAGATAGAACTCTTTACACTTAATCCTCCTGACCCAATATCGGTAAGAATATACAGATGCGATCAGCAGTTTATTCTTGATCCGCTACTTGACATGATTGAGGATAAAAGAGTCTTTGGTCTAATCATTGTTGAAAGAGGGGAAGCAAGTATAGGTCTTCTAAGAGGTAAAAAGGTAGAGCTACTTAAACATATGGTATCAAGAGTTCCTGGAAAGTTCAGGGCTGGTGGACAGTCTTCAGTGAGATTTGCCAGGTTAAGAGAAATTGCAGCTGATGATTTCAAAGAGACAGTTGCCCATAACGCGAATGAAATTTTTTTAGCAGAGCCCAATCTAGAGGGAATTCTTATTGGTGGTGGTGGGTATACCAAATATGAATTTGAAGAGGCGGAATATTTACACCACGAACTTAGGAAAAAAATATTGGGAGTTGTAGATACAGCATACACTGAACTTTTTGGATTAAACGAGCTTGTAGATAAGGGGTCAAAAATTTTAGAGAATTTGGACATAACAAAAGAAAAGGATATTGTGACCAGATTTCTTAAGGAATTAATTAAAAATGATAGTCTTGCAGCTTATGGAGAAAAGGAAGTTAGAAAATACTTAGAGGCCGGTGCTGTAGATTTATTACTACTCTCCGAAGGATTAAACAAAAATAGAATTAAGATAAAATGCGGATCGTGCGGTGATCTAACTGAAAAGACAGGGACAGACGAAGAGTTATTTAAATTAGAACAACAAATCTCTAGCATTCAGTGTGAAAAATGTAGTAATCTTAGCTTAAATATAGAAGAAAAAGTAGATCTTTTAGAGGAGTTGGCAGATTTGGCCCAAGAAGGAAATACAAAAGTAGAAGTAATTTCTACAGAAACCGAAGAGGGAAATCAGTTGCTTAAAGCATTTGGTGGTATTGCTGCAATTATAAGATACAGATTGTAGATTATAGTGACCTTAACCCTGTTAATAATTCTTCAAGAGTTTCTATTGGAGATAGAATAAGGGGTATTTTCTGTAATTCGGCCAATTGAACTGCGATTTCATCAACTTTTTTTGCCCCGTGTAAAACAACTATTGATGGAATTATGCCCTGTACTTTAATAGCAATCATTGGGGATCTCCCCGTTGATACCTTAGTAAATATCAAAGCCCTTTCTGAAGATAATCCATAAAGTTTAAGAAATTCTTCAGAATTTAAATTAAGAATAGCTTTGATACTATCAATAACCGTATACCCATGGACCTCCTTTCCCAAATACTCTTCATTTACCAGAATATCCCCTTGAATTGCATCAATAAGCTTTTTTGGAGATATTGGAACTGGAAATTCTCTAAGGTCAAGTACTACATCGCTTATTACTTCTTTAGCAAATCTGTGGCTGAATGAATGAATTATCTTTCCGCCTCTGTTAATATCGATCTCTATCAGGCTTTCAACAACTTTTCTAATTGTTGAAGAACCCGGAGATTTTCTCCTACCTCCCTCATAGTCACTTACAACAGAAGGAGAGATAAATAAATGATGGGCCAAATCCGTTTGGGATATGCCAAAAATCTCACGCCATTTCCTCAATGTCTGCCCAGGATCATCAGATAAAACAACTTCCCCCGCCATCATCTTAGCAAGTTGTTCCTTCGCATCTTCAAACATATAGTTAAATAGCGAATATAACTATTTAAAATTTTCGTTGAAAAGCGGAGAAAATAATAAAAATACATACTAGTATCGATATATATGGCAAATGTATATTTTGTTCCCTGGCGGCAAGACTCAGACATGATTGGCAAATTTAAAAAAATTATAAGAAAAAGTAATATTCTAGATAATATCAATAAAGAAGATAGGGTTGCGATTAAACTTCATGTAGGAGAATATAAAAATCCGGCGCATGTCCATCCTCTTTATCTTAAGGAATTAGTATCCGCACTTTTGGAAAGAGAATGCGAGCCTTTTCTCACAGACACGACAACATACTATTGTGGAAATAGGTTCTCTGCTGTGGGTATGATAAAAAACGCCTTTTATCATGGATTTTCTTTAGCCAATATAGGAGCTCCTTTTATAGTTGCAGATGGTTTAGGTAAAGATGAAGGATTTTCCGTTAAGGTCAGAGGCCCTTTAAATGAAATATTCTTGCCCAATCTTTTCAAAGAAGTTGACAAGATGATTGTGTTCAGTCATTGCAAAGGCCATGCATTAACTGGATTTGGGGGATCTATAAAAAATGTTGCTATGGGGTGTGTTACAAAAAAATCAAAACTTGCAATGCATAAATTTGTTAATTTTTGCTATGATGATGCTCTTTGCGATGGATGTGATGCCTGCAAGGATATTTGCGATCGAGAGATACCTACAATAAAAAATGGAAAAAGAATTCTTTCTCTCGAAAAAAGAGATGACTGTATGCACTGCCCAGGATGTATGGAAGCTTGTACAAGGGGTGCTATAAAACTATCAGAACTTCAAAAACTGGAACAAGTTCTTCCAATAGCTGTTGAAGGATTATTCAAAGTCATAGGAAAGGAAAATGTGTCATCAATAAACTGGGGCGCAAATATTGTAGAGTATTGTGATTGTATGCCGTTTCCAGGAAAAACTATTAGAGAGAATACTGGAATATATCTATCAAAAGATATAGTTGCAATTGACAAAGCATTTTTAGATGATGCCAAGAAAGATACTTTTATGATAGATGGGAGGCCAGATCCGGAAATACAAACTATTGAAGGGGAAAAGATTGGTATAGGTAAAATGGATTATGATCGAGTATTATTATAAAATTTAGATTAGAAATGTTGGGAACCCCCTCCTTTGAGGCCATTTTCAGGTAAAGGAGGGGATTCTTTAGGGCCCTTTTGTCATTACCAAGTGAAATCGCGCATTTCCACGGCAATGATGTATTTTTTCATAGATGATGCATGATAGTTGCTACAACAACTATCATTAATGATTAATTATCTTAATTTATATATAAAGTTTTCGGTTAATAATGACTAATTATAATGATAATTAATAATGATTATCATTGCCACGACTACAAAATCTTTTAAAATAATATGATTTAGAGCCATTGATTCTTATGAAAAATATTCTAATTGGTGGAAAATGGATTGATACGAATAATTACATAGAAGTGATAAATCCCTATACTGGAAAAGCCATAGATAATGTATCTAAGGCGTCTTCAGAGCACCTAAAGGAAGCTGTTGAATCTGCAGTTAGAGGAAGTAAAGTGATGAAAGATTTAAGCCGCCACAGAAGATACGAAATACTGACAAAAACTGCTGAGTTGATGTTGAAAAGAAAAGATGAAATTTCTAGGACAATGGCTTTAGAAAGTGGAAAACCTCTTTCATACTCAAAAGGAGAGGTATCAAGAGCACATGAGACAATTATATTGTCTGCTGAAGAAGCAAAGAGGCTCGGCGGAGAAGTCATACCTTTTGATGCTGCGCCTACAAGTTCCGATAAATATTGTTTTTACATAAGAGTTCCAGTGGGTATTGTATTGTCCATTACTCCCTTTAACTTTCCTCTAAACCTTGTGTGCCATAAAATAGGGCCTGCAATAGCCGCTGGGAATAGTGTGATACATAAACCTGCATCAAAAACTCCTTTGACTTCATTACTTTTAGGGGAGATCCTGTTAGAAGCCGGATTGCCAAAAGATGCGCTTAATATTGTTGTATGTTCTGCAGAAGATGCTGAAAACTATCTAGTCAAAAATTCTCTGATTAGAAAAATTTCATTTACAGGAAGTAAATTAATAGGAGAAAGAATAGCAAGTAATGCAGGACTAAAGAAACTTTCGATGGAACTAGGTTCCAACTCTGGAGTGATTATTGATGAAAAAACGGATATCGACAAAGCTGTGTCTGCTGTTAAGGTAGGTGCGTTTGGTTACTCTGGTCAAGTTTGTATTCATTGCCAAAGAGCTTATGTTCATGAAAGTGTTTACGAAGAATTTAAGAAAAAAATTGTTGATGTGGCGAATAATCTTATCATAGGAGATCCCCTAGAAAATGGAACAGATATTGGGCCAATGATTGATGAAAGAGAAATAGTCCGAGTCAAATCATGGTTGGATGAAGCAGCTTCCCAAGGCGCCAAAATTCTTTGCGGTGGTGAAAGAGAAGGATTTATTTTAAAACCAACTGTAATAGAAAATGTAGCTGAAGACATGAAGATAGTTAAGGACGAAACATTTGGCCCAACTCTTGCCATCATACCTTTTAGCGATTTCAAAGATGCTGTGAGTAAATTAAATAACTCGATATATGGATTACAGGCAGGCGTTTTCACAGAGAATGTCAGAAATGCATATTATGCCATTGATAATTTAGACGTTGGCGGGGTCATGATAAACGATGTTCCAACTTTTAGAATAGACTTAATGCCTTACGGCGGATTGAAGGGCTCGGGGTATGGTAGAGAAGGACCTAGATACGCTGTAGAAGAGATGACTGAAATTAAGTGCGTAAGATTTCACCTTTAGAAAAATGATAAACAAAAAATGAGGATTTTATATCCTCTTACCTATTTCAGTATAAGGAATAAAATCACCAACATGTGCATATGCAGGCCTAATTATTTTCTTACCTGAAATCAATTCTTCAATTCTATGGGCGCACCAACCAGGGATTCTGCCCATTGCAAATAGGGGAGTATAGAGCTCTTTAGGTATGTCAAGACAGTTGTATACAAATCCTGAATAGAAATCAACGTTTGCAGTTATTACTTTGTTAGATTTCTTTACTTCATAGAATGCTTCAGGCCCAACCTGTTCTATAAGCTCGTACAGCTTAAATTCATCCATCTTTCTCTTATCCTTTGCAAGTTCCCTTGCCTTCTTCTTTAGGATAACTGTTCTTGGATCTGATTTAGTATAAATTGCATGCCCTAGTCCATAAATGACACCCGTTTCATCAAAAGCTTTTCTTTCAAGGATTTTTTTTAAGTAATCTTTTACTTCTTCTTCGTCTTCCCAATCTCTAACATTATCCTTGATATTTTTCATCATTGCCATGACACTTTTATTTGCACCGCCATGCAGTGGCCCTTTTAGAGAGCCTATGCCTGCAGATATTGCAGAATATGTATCTGTTCCAGATGAACTAACTACATGAACTGTAAATGATGAGTTATTTCCTCCGCCGTGTTCTGCATGTAAAATTAAAAGAATGTCAAGTGTATCGGCCTCAAGCTTTGTAAAATTGCCATCTTCTCTCAACATGTAAAGAAAGTTTTCTGCTGCGGAATATTCGGGGTTTTGATTCCTCAATATGAGGTCTCTACCCTTAAAATAATGTCTCCTGGCATGATAAGCGTATGCAACAATTGATGGAAACTTAGCTATTAATCCAACACTTTGTCTAAGAACATTTTCTATGTTGATGTCATCTGCTTTTTTATCTAGGGCATAAAGAACTAAAACACTTCTTGCAAGCTTGTTCATTATATCGTTACTTGGGAAGTGGAGGATTACATCATTAGTAAAATTAACGGCTAAATCTCTGTTGCTCACCATTAATTCATTGAAATACTCTAATTCTTCCCATGTGGGCAATTTTCCGAAAAGCAGGAGAAAAATTATTTCTTCAAATCCATGTCTATTCTCTTTTGAGATAGCTTCTACTATGTCCTCAATTTTTATCCCCCTATATGCAAGCCTACCTTCGAGTGGGGTGAAAACTCCGTGTTTTTTTTCGTAACCTGTTACGTCCGATATTTTAGTCAAACCAACTAATACTCCACTCCCATCTTCATTTCTTAATCCCCTTTTAACATCAAATTTAGGATATAGTTCAGGATTAATTTGGTTGTTTACTTTGGCATAATCCACTAGTTTCTCAAACATATAAACACCTTTATAATAAAAATCTTGACATATGTCTTATTATCAATTAATTTTTTATTCTAATGTTTTATATTTAAGAGTTTCGGTGAAACTTTAGTTAAAAAAGATATTGAAAAAAAGCTAGAGTATTCTCTATGACAAAATAAAGTTAAAGAATTAAATGGTGGGGTCGCTGAGATTTGAACTCAGGTCCCAAGCTCCCAAAGCTCGAAGGATAGGCCAAGCTACCCCACGACCCCAATAAGTCCATGTTTAAAAATATCACTTATAAGATTTTCGTTTAATATTATTTGATTATGATTCTTTCACCATTAACCATATAGTGTATTTTTTCTGAAATCTTACAAACATGATCTCCGCATCTCTCAAGATACCTTGCTATCAGCATGTAATGAGTATAATAACTTATGCTTTTAGGATTTTCAATCATGTAAGATATGCATTCGCGCAGTATTGTATGAAAAAGATCGTCGATTGTATCGTCTCTTTTCCACATGTCGTCAATGATGGTCAAATCCTCATTTTGATATGCTTTGATAACATCATCCAGCATGCCCAAAACAATGTCCCCCATGACGATCACGCTTTTTAGTCTAGGGAACTCTTTGTTAAAGGATATCTCTCTTATATCCTTTGATATATCCTTAGAGTATATCCCAATCCTTGTTAGATAAGTGTTCATTTTCAAGGTAGCTATTATAGCCCTCAAATCTCTGGCGACTGGTTGATACAAGACTATTAATCTTTGTGCATCATCTTCAATTTTATAATCATATTCTCTAATATCTCTTCTTTGGCTGATTACTTTTTCTGCAATAGTAATATCTGAATGTTTAAGGGCATCAAGGGATTCTTTTAACATCTCTTTAGAGAGGGTTGACATTTCAACTACATCTGATTTAAGTTGCCTTAATTCTTCAACAAATTTTTCTCTCATTTTTCCAACCTATCCAAATCTTCCCATTATATATTTTTCAGTTAATTCATGTTTAGGATTTTCAAATATCTGCTGAGTATCCCCAAATTCTATAAGTTCACCTAAATACATAAATCCTGTATAATCACTTATTCTTGCAGCCTGCTGCATGTTATGTGTAACAATCACGACGGTATAATCCGTCTTTAATTCATCTATTAAGTCCTCTATCTTTGTCGTTGCTATTGGGTCAAGTGCAGAGCATGGCTCGTCCATTAAAATAATATCTGGTTGAATAGCTAAAGCCCTCGCAATGCAAAGTCTCTGTTGTTGGCCGCCTGATAATCCCATTGCAGACTCCTCTAATCTATCAGAAACTTCATCCCATATTGCAGCATCCTTCAAACTTTTTTCTACAATGGCGTTGAGATCATTCTTATTTTTAATGCCATGTATTCTAGGTCCGTATGCAATATTATCATATATTGAGCGCGGGAATGGATTTGGTTTCTGGAAAACCATGCCAATCTTACTCCTCAATGCAACAGGGTCAACTTTAGGATCAAGGATATTAATTCCTTTCCAAATTATTTTACCATTCATTCTACAGCCTAAAATTTCTTCATTCATACGGTTAAGAGCTCTAAGTAATGTGCTTTTCCCACACCCGCTTGGACCGATGAAGGCTGTTACTTTATTTTTTGGGATGTTTAAGGAAACTTTGTTGACTGCAAGTTTATCGGAATAATAAACATCCAAATTGGAAATAACTAATGATCCATCTTTCTTTTTTTCTTTATTTTCCATCCATTATCACCATAGAAGTTAATATAATATCACCAATCTCTATTAGATTGTGAACGTTGACGTATTATTATTGCTATAAGATTCATTGCGAATAAAATCACTAACAATACAATAATTGTGCTTGCTGCAAGATTTTGAAATTCTACTTTAGGGTGTCTAGTCCAGAAGAATATTGTGACGGGTAATGCTAAAAATCCATCAAATATGCTTCCTGGAGGAACTTTAGCAAAAACTGAAGCTATGAACAGAATAGGTGCTGTTTCACCTATCGCCCTAGAAAGGGCAAGTATTGATCCAGTTAAGGTTCCTGGCAATGCATAAGGAACTACGTGGTGCCTAACGGTCTGCCATTTTGTAGCCCCAAGTCCTCTAGCAGCCTCTCTAAAAGATTGAGGGATTGCTTTAAGAGATTCCTCCGTAGTAACTATAATAACTGGCATAATCATCAAGGATAAAGTTAAACTACCGGCTAAAACACTGGTTCCAAATCCAAAAAGACGAACAAATACCGTTAATCCAACTAGCCCAAAAACTATTGAAGGTACTCCTGCCAAATTTTGGATTAGTCTTCTTAAGATACGGGTATATGAATTATCTTTTGCAAATTCAGTCAAGTATACTGCAGCTCCAACACTTACTGGTAGGGAAAAAATCATAGCTAGTCCAACAAGATAAATTGATCCTAAAATTACAGGGTATATCCCTGCTATAGAAGGATTAGCACTAGGGTATGAAGTTAAAAAACTTAGATTAATTTTGGGCAATCCTTGTTCTAAAATAGAAACCATTAATACCCCTAAGAAAACTGTTGCAAAGATTAAACACGACCCCACAGAAAGAATTCCCAATTTGGCAATTTTATGTCTAAAGTCTAAAGTATCTTCTGATTGAATTTTTTTAATTTCTAAATTATTGTTTCTTGAAGTAGTAATTTTAACTTTTGTTTTATTTTTTATTGGCATTATTAATTTATTTTTTTTATTTGAAGTTATTTTTCCTGCATTCTGAATCCTTAAGACAACACGTCCTGCAATAAAATTAATTATGTATGTAATTGCAAATAAAACAAGGCCAACGGCAAATGCAGCACTAACAGCTAATCCAGGAGGTATATCACCAGTTGCTACTTGGGCTATGTAAGCAGTCATAGTTTGAACTTGACTTAAGGGATTGAAGGTAAGTCTTGCGACATTACCTGCGGCTAGTGCCACAACCATTGTTTCTCCAAGAGCTCTTGCCAAGCCAAGTAGTATCGAAGCAATAATACCGCTTGAAGCTGCAGGCATTACTACTTTAATTGCTGTTTCCCATTTTGTAGCGCCCATTGCAAGGCTTGCTTCTTTCAATTCTCTCGGAACAGCTCTCAATGAGTCATCTGAGACGCTAACAATTATTGGAAGAATCATTACAGCCATTACAATAATAGCACTTGCAGCATTAAAATAACTGGCACCAAAATATTCTCTTAATATAGGGCTTATTACAATAAGGGCAAAAAATCCATAAACTATAGAAGGTATACCGGCCAAAAGTTCAATAATAGGCTTAGCTATGGAACTTGCTTTTTTATTTGCAAATTGAGTAAGGTATAATGCAGCCCCTAATCCGAGAGGCGTTGCAATTAAAATTGAGCCCCCGGCGATTAAAACTGTACCCGACAATAAAGGTAAAATACCAAAACTTGGATCTGTTCCATTTGGAGTCCATTTTGTTCCAATAAAAAATTGAATAATACTTACTTTAGGGCTCAAAAAAAAGTCAATAGAGCCATTTATCAACGTATACAAGATAGCTAGACTAACGACTATTGCGAGACTTGCTGCAATAAACATCAGCTTAACTATCAAAGATTCTTTTAGATCCACCTTTTTGTGAAATGGATTATTTCCATTGAAGTATGCTCTATTGACTTTACCTAACATGTAGGCCACTCTTAATTAAGTTTTGAAAGTTGTGCCGGCATTATTGTTGGGTCAACTAAGGATACTTTTACATATCCAACTTGCGGTACTATTGTTTGTCCTTCTTCACTTAAGATGTATTTTAGATATGCATTTATAGCTTTTCCCTTTTCAGAGTTAGTGTTTGGGATGCCGTTTGTGTATATATGAAGGGGTCTTGCCATTGGATAATCTGCTACGTTTTCAATTGATGCTTCAACAAATGTATCTCCGGATATTTTTGCAATTTTAACAACTTGTAACTGCCCAGGATTTTCAATGATATATGCATATCCAAAGTATCCTATTGAATACTTGTTTGTTTTTATTGCGTCTAAAATTACATTGTCATCTGCACTTGGATTGTATACTCCATCGCCTGCTTCAAGTCTTGTCTTTGCAACTTGAGTTGCTTTTCCCCAGTCTTTAATTATGCTCTCAAAGAAGTAATCGTATGTTCCGCTGGCTTCATCCGGTGCATATATTGTTATTTTTTCGTGTGGCGCTCCCTTTTCTTTTAATCCGGGAACTTCATCCCAGTAGACTGCAGGACTATCGTCTGTAAAAATCTTGTATAATTGGTCATATGTAAGTTCATTTGCCCATGTATTTTCTTTGTTAACTACTACAGCTAACACGTCATAAGCTACAATCCATTTTGTTGGGAGAACTCCATTACAAGCAGCTGATGCAGTACCATCTGAAGAAACTAATGTTTCATCACAACCTACGTTCTTATAGTCAGAACTTTTCATTAACCTGCTTGCATCTCCTAAATCTGCCTCTCCTTTAAGAAGAGCATTTAATCCGTGGCTTGATCCTCCACCCGAAACAGATATCAGTGCACCTTCGAATTGTTCTGCCCAAGCTATTGCCAAAGGCAAAACTGTGCTTGATCCTGTCTGGTTAAGTTTTACTGTTGATGACTGTGTTGATGTATTTTGAGTACAGCCGGAAAAGACCATACCGAAAACAATAACGGCCATCAATAATCCAAATACTCCTATCCTTCTTTTATCCATGGTTAATCACCGAATTAATTAAATTTTGATCTTTTATAATACTTGTCGACTTAGAGTATATAAGTATACATACCAAACTGTTTTCTCTATATATCTATATATTATCAAAAAACTATGCAGTAATATTTATAAACTCAATAGAAATCAATAAGTCGATTAAATGGAAATAAGAAAGGTTCAGATTACTGGTGGTTCTTCTTATGTTATTACCTTGCCTAAAGAGTGGATTAAATCATTAAACATAAAGAAGAATGATTCATTAGGCCTCATAGTTCAAAAGGATGGAACTCTGCTTGTAACAACGGATAAAGTAACTGAAAAAAAAAGAAAACAAAAGGAGTTTATTGTTGATTCTGATACTGATAAAACATTTCTATTTAGACTTCTTGTGGGTGCTTATGTTATGGGATACTCCGATATTGCAATAAGGTCAAATGAAATAATGCCTCCTCAGATTAGAGAATCTATCCGAATGTTCACGCAAATTGCAATAGGCCCTGAGATTGTTGATGAAGAGTCTAATCTTTTCATTATAAAAGATCTATTAAGCCCAATGGAAATGCCTTTTGAAAAGACAGTCAAGAGGATGTATTCTCTTGTTGAAAGCATGTATAAGGACGCAATTAAATCTCTAAAAATTAACAACAAAGAATTAGCTGAAAATGTTGTTTCAAGGGATTTTGAAGTAGATAGGCTCTACTGGCTTGCCACGCATCAGTATAATGTAATTCTCACCGACATGATGCTTTCAAAGAAAATGGGTTTGAGTCAAGAAGAAGCAAGCTATTACTTTTTGATTAGCAGGATTTTAGAAAGAATTGGTGATCACGCTGCTATCCTTGGAGAGAATGTTGTAAAAGCTATAGGTAAGCTCAATCCAGAAATTATTCAAGATATAGAATCTGCAAGTACTTTGGCCCTTGAAATCTTCTCAAACAGCTTTGAATCTCATTTCAGGAAGAATATCAAAAAGGCAAATGAAAATATTGAGTCTGTAGAGAAATTACTGGAAAAATGTGAAGATATAAATAACAAGGCATTGAACCTTGGCATTGAAGCATTCCCGGTCATTTATATTGTTGAAAGTATTAGAAGAACAGGCGAATACTCAGGAGACATCTCGGAACTTACAATTAATTACTTAATATTAAAAAATTAAATATTTATTTTAATCTTTTAATAAACTCTTTTATTTTTTCATCACGATTTGACTTAAGATCTTTTCCCGTAATGGTAAATTTTGATAGTGGTGTAATTCCAATATAATCTTCCATATCTCCAAATGTTTTTACATCGCCGGAACTACCACATGTGCAAAAGAATGCAACTTTCTTAAATTTGCCTTTGTTTTCATTGATATAGGTTCTTACTGCAGGCGCCATTAGCGCAGCCCATACTGGAGTCCCAATGGCAACTACATCATATCTAGAGGGATCTTTTTTTGTTTCCCCTATAGTAGTTAATTTTTTAGAGTGTGCATCTCTTACTGATTTTAGCCACCCTATTATTCCTTTTCTGTTTTTAATATCTATTATTTCCTCTAGGTCGCATACCATTTTATCAGAAATCTCTTCCGCCAATTTTTTAGTATTCCCAGATCTAGAATAATAAACCACAAGAGTTTTCATAATAACTTACTATATTTAAGATATATAAATCTTATTACAATTAAACGGTTACAGGGAATACCTATAAAGTAAATATTACAACTTAGAATATCGTAGATAAATTAGAGATAAGTCTTATATATCCATGCTGATACTTATTTTCTGGACAAGTAAAAACACTGCCAGTCATTTTTAATGAAATGGAGGAGATATACATAATTGAACCACAAATTAACTTTCCCGTCGAGGACAGAGACGATGAGCAGCCTCTCTTCATTCCTGAAGAAGACTACGATGAAGACTAAATATTAATTAATCTTTTTTGATAAATTTAAATTTAAATTAATATAATGTAATGATTCTTATAATAGATACGTGCTAACCGAAAACTATTTTAAGAATATATTCTTTATATGAAAATGGAGGGCTTTTATTGCCAGAAAAAAAATTGAGAATATTAATAGCAAAACCTGGGCTTGATGGCCACGATAGAGGGGCAAAGGTAGTTGCTAGAGCTTTGAGGGACGCAGGAATGGAAGTAATTTACACTGGACTCAGACAGACTCCCGAAAGCATTGTCGAAACAGCATTGCAAGAGGATGTGGATGTCATAGGGCTTAGTATTTTATCAGGGGCACACAATCACCTGTTTAAAAAGGTTATAGATCTCCTAAAGGAAGAAGGTGCAGAAGATATTCCTATTTTTGGTGGTGGCATAATACCTGAAGATGACATGCCTTACCTTAAGGGTATCGGCGTGAAAAAAATATTTGGGCCTGGGACTAATACTGGGGACATTGTCACATATATTAAAGAAATGACGAATAAATTTTAAAGAGTGCCTAAAATGAACTCCTTGGACGAACTAATTAAAAAGATGATCAAAGGAGATAGAAGAGCACTTGGAAAAATTATTACTTTAATGGAAAATGATTCCTCTTCTTCTGCTTATATAATTCCTAAAATACATTATCTGACTGGCAAAGCCCATATTGTAGGAATAACTGGACCTCCTGGATCTGGCAAAAGTAGCATTGTTGATAAATTAATCTCTTATTATAGAAATGAAGGAAAAAAGGTTGGAGTTGTTGCTATAGATCCTACTAGCCCTTTCACTGGAGGGGCTATTCTTGGGGATAGGATAAGGATGAAAAAACACTATACTGACAAAGAAGTTTTTATTAGAAGTATGGCTACTAGAGGAAATCTCGGAGGATTGTCAGAAGCAACTGGAAACACAATCAAAGCACTAGACGCCTTCGGAAAAGATGTAATTATTATTGAAACTGTTGGCGCAGGGCAGGTAGAAGTTGATGTTGTTAAAGTAGCAGATACTGTTGTAGTTGTTTCTGTCCCGAGCATGGGAGATAGTGTCCAAACACTAAAAGCTGGGATTATGGAAATAGGAGACATATTTGCTGTTAATAAAGCAGATATTGAAGGTGTTGAGAAGTGCATCATGGAAATCAGAATGATGCTAGAACTTTCAGACAAAGAAGAAGGTTGGAATCCTCCAATAATGAAAACATTTGGAAATAAAGATGATGGGGCAAATGAGCTTTATGATGAAATTAAGAAACATAATAGTTTTTTATTTGATTCTGGACATCATGAAAAAAGGAGGATAATAAGAGAGAAAACTGAATTATTTAACATACTCCAGAATCTATTTATTAAAAATCTGTATAGTACGGTCAGTGAAAAAGAAATGGACGAGCTTGCAAAAAAGATAGCAAATAGGGAGAAAGATCCTTATATGATTATTGAAGAATTAATTCCTAGATTAAAGAAGTTAATATGAGGTGCATTATGATAAAAAAAATAGACCATATTGGTATAGCTGTGAATAATTTAGCAGAATCTTTGAGTTTTTATGAAGATGTTCTTGGATTAAAAGTAGAGGGTATTGAAGAAGTTCCCGAGCAGAAAGTGAAAGTTGGATTTCTTGACATTGGAGGGGTACATCTAGAGCTTTTAGAATCAACAGAGACTGACGGCCCTGTTGCAAAGTTTATAGAAAAAAGGGGAGAAGGTATACATCACATTGCAATTTTAGTTGACAACATAGAAAAGAGCATAGAGATAATGAAAAATAAAGACGTGAAACTTATTGATGAAATCCCAAAAAAAGGTGCTGGCGGATCTAAGATGGCCTTTGTACATCCTAAAAGTACACATGGGATATTATTAGAATTATATGAGAAATAGATTTAAATAAAAAGACATATATACTGCATATCGGCATTTTATTATATATTAGGAGGAGTTTAAATGGGCCTTTTTGGTGGTAGTAGTGAAAAAGATGAAAAAATAGATGTACTCACGCAGAATATAGAGGAAATTGAAAAGGAAAACAGGGCTCTGAAGATGCAACTTAAAGTTTATGAAGAAGAGTACGAAAACATAGAGATTATCAAAGAAAAATTCGAAAAGATAACTAGAGAAAATCAGGACTTCATGTGTAAACTAAAAGAAGCTGAAGATAAGTACAGAGAAGTTGAAGAAAGAACTCACGACGTTATATCAGAAATAAGTGAAGAAAGGGACAAATACAAATCTGAACTTAACAATGAAAGATCAAAGGAAATCATTGAAATAAGACAGAAAGAGGAATTAATTGAAGATGTTGAGAGAGAGCTTGAAAGAGTAAAGGCAATTAACGAAGAGCTCAATAGGCAGATGGAAGAGACCGAGAGAGGCAAAGTTATAGTTTTGGACGCCTTTGACAAAGACATTGAGATAAGTGAAGGTGTTATTGTAAAAGGTGGATTAAAAACTAAAGAGAATGTAAAAATAGAAAATGATGCCCTTGTTAAAGGAGATATTATAGCAGGAAAGAACGTTACTCTTGGTGACAGGACCACTGTACAAGGAGCTGTAAAATGTGATGGATCCCTCATAATGGGAGAAGAAGCCGAGATTAGAGAAGAGATCTTTGCAGGTAACGCATTTATTTCAAACGGTAGTGTAATACCAGTTTCAATTAAAACTACTGGGGACATTAAAGGTGGAGAAAGAATAAAAATTGGCGGCGAATTTGTAGCGGGTGGCGACGTATTTCTAGGTTCTGAAGCAGTTATTAAAACAAAACTTGAAGCAAATGGAAATATTTCAATTGGTGAGAACAGCAAAATAATGAAAGACCTTATTTCAGATGGAGACGTCATAGTGGGTGCAAACAGTGATGCAAAGACCATTAAAGCAAAAGGAAATGTCACAATAGGCCATAATTGTAATGTTAGCAAGGTTCTTTCAGACGGCTCAGTTACTTTGATGGATGGAACACATATCAGCGAAGGCATAGAATATAGAGGTTCAATAAAAATTGGCGGTGGCGTAACTCTGGAAGGAACTATAAGAACAAAAGATAGAGGGGAAATTTAAAAATTTTTTTTATCTATAAATTTCTCTTTTTGTATAAAGTACGGCTATACCGCCAATTATTAATCCTACCAATAATCCTCCAATAAAGTACCCAACAAAATTATAATATTTGGGCGTTATCAAAGTTGGAGATTTATCAATTTGCACTTCTTGAGGTGTAGAAGCTTCATCCAGTGGCTCTAGATACCTTAGTGCAAAGGCAACGCCTTTGGAATATTTATACAAAATTATTGAACCTATCTTATCAGATTCTTCAAATGTAGATGCGTATTCAAAGTAACTTTCAGCCATCAAAGGTTCTCCACCGTCTTTTCTTGCAAGGTAAATTGCACCTCTAGCTTGTTCCTTTGCCCTTTCAAGTCTTTGTTTTATCACATCTTCTCCTGAAGACCATAACTCAATTGAAACGCTGGATCTGACCTTACTGTCAATAGCATCAAAAATAGCCGCTGCGTATTTACCTTTGGCATATTCGTTTTCAGCTGCTTTTAGTAATTCAGCACTTTGTGTGAGCAAAGAATTCTGGCCAACTAATGTTTGGGCATAAACAAGGCTAAGTCTTGCATCTTCAATTCTCTGACTTGCATTGTATTTAATCTGCGATTCTTCAATTATACTTTCACCTTTGGAATTTTCTTTACTTACATCCATCCACAGCTTTGCTGTTTTTGCCCTTTCTTGAGCAAAATTTGCATAGTAAATAGCATCATAATACCTCTGATTATAGAAATTTTTCCATGCGTCGGCGATTAGACCTTCTGCCTCAATTGCTCTTTTTTCTGAAGCCGCAAGGCATTCAAATGAAGTTATACCTCTAACATTTGCCGATTCATTTGCTATTAGTAGATTTGCTTCGTCTAGCTCTTTTTGAGCTGCCTCTATCTTTGCTTTGACTATATCTGCGTCCTTATTTACAATGACATCTATCGAATCGCTGATATAGTTTAACTGAATTTTAGCATTGAAGATATTGCTCATAGCGCTGTAGTATCTTTTTTCAGCAAGATTCTTTTTGGCGTTATCAATGTTTAAATTTGCCCTAGTAAGAAAATCGTTCATAGTTTGATATTCCCTATATCCAATAGATTCAGAATTTAGTTTCTGGGTTGTTGCATTCGATAGTTTTTCAACTACTACGAATTCAGAAAGTGCTCTATCTTTGACAAAATCAGTATTAACAATAACTTTCGCGGGGGGTCTAACCTCCTGTATCCTATATCCTGTGAAGTACCAAAGGGCATCTATTGCATCGTCAACTTCGATTACAGTTATTCCCCAACGACTCTTTGCATGTTCAATGACATTTACAGTGTCAATTTTACCCTCTTCAATTATTTGGATAACTGATTGACCGCTTGGGATTAAAAATATCTTTATATCCTTTGCATTTGCACCCATTACTTTCTCCAATATCCCGCCTACTGGGCCCACGGTCCCATCGGGATTAATCATCCCTGTCATCATGACGCTTGGCTCAATTTCAAGTCCTTTAATTGAGGCTATTGTAGCTATAGTAAGTGCTGCCCCAGCTGAAGGACCTCCAATTATGGGGGAATCTGCTCTAATTGTATAAAAATAATCATATTTTGAATGGGGCTCCTTTAATATATCTGAAGCAACTACAGATGCAAATCTGCATGAAGCTTGAGTATCAAGTTCAGATAGGGGCCAAGTATCAACAAAGACCCTCCCAGTACCGGGTTTTACTAAAACGGTAGCATCGAAAACAGCACCTTCTAGACCGGAGTCAGTTCTTTTGACTGCAGGTACTTTAATTGTGATAGATTTCCCATTTTCTTCTTGAGATAATAAAACTGGCAAAAAACCAGTAAATAGCATACTTAGCAATAAAATTGCCAATATTTTTTTATTCATTGAAACACCTAAATATTTTCTAAAAGTTTTTGGATTTTACTATAACAAGCTTCAAGTTTTTTCCAAGCATTGTCCATGTCAGTTTTTCCGATATTAGGATTTTGGATATTATCAAAATAAAATCTTGTTAAATCTCTATACATCTGACTCATCTTGAAGTATTCGTGAGCTTTGGCATCTACCAGACTGTTTGTCAAATTGTCGATTTCTATAATAAAGTCTGCCCAATTATTGATTTTTTTTCGCTCTGGAATTTTTGGTGTTTCAACTACACTCTCGGGTACAGGTTTTGGAGATATGTCATTAATTTGGATTGTGGTATCCTCTTTTTTAATTTCAGGTTCAGGAGTCTTTTGTTTAGAGAAAAAAGAAGGTTCTTCTTGGGTCTTAATTTCAGGGGGACCATATTTACCTTTCTTCTTTGTGGAAACAAATCTAACAAGGAAAATTAGTAATATTAATAAAACAATTAAGGCTGAAAATATTATCATCCAATACTGAGATAGGAGTGTTTCTATAGAAGCCATTAATAAAAGGAATATAAAATTACTTATAACTTTTTCTATAAAATGAAATATTTGTCAGATTGCACAGGAAAAAGACGATTACCGAAATCTTTAAATAGTTTTTTACATTATTATTTTTTAATATAAATCAAACTTATGTATAAAGATGATAATCTTTAATAAATAACTGTAATAATGGGATACTTATGTTTAAAATAGATATTTCTTCCTCATATGAAAGATTTGGTCTAGACAAAAATCCTTTTACGGATCTCTCATCTGAGGCTATAAGAGATATCGAAAAGATTCATGTTTCTCAAGAGGTAGACTCTCGTATTGCCGATATTCTTTCTGATGTTATCGGAGAAAGTTCAGGTATAGCGCTTTCACTCGTTGGGCCCTTAGGTTCAGGTAAAACTCAGAGATTGAAAGGAGTTCATAAACTCATACAGGAATCAGGAGGAATGTCAATCTATCAGAAGATTGACTCAAATGATATAATCAAAGTAACTCTTGATATTTTTTCATATTTTTCTGAATACGAGGATGAAGAAGAGGTACAACAAATCCATGAAGAAATTGTTGTGCCTGAAGAAACTGCATTCGAAGAAGAAGGATACGAACAGGATTATCAAGAAGAAAAACTTTCGTTTTTCCAGAAAATAAAGAGATTTTTTTCTGGAGGGCGTAAAGCTGGATCAAGTGTGGAGGAATACGAAGATTCTGAACTTACAAGAGCGAATTATGACTCTCAGGACATTGGAAATCAGCTAATAGACTATCTTGGTGAATATAAGAGGTCCGCCCTCATTATTGATGAAATGGAAAACATTTTGACGGCCTCTAATACTGACCTTATTCTTTTCTTTGAATTTTTAAGAGAATTCATTAGTAACATGCCAGAATCAAGTGTATTTATCATGGCATGCACCAACAATGCTTATGAAAGAATAAGAGAAATAAATCCAGCCTTTGTAGCAAGACTCCACAATGAATTGTTCTCTGAACCTCTCTCTGATGAGCGTGCAATAAAACTTGTCCAGAAGAGACTTGAATACAACAGAAAAAAATCAATAATAAATCCACTTTACCCCTTTGAAGAAAGTGCCATAGTTCTTGCAAACAGTATGGCAAAAGGAAATCCAAGAGATCTACTAAAGTTGCTTCACACCGTTTTGTTTACATCTACGAGAGATAACTTTGTGGAGTTTATAGATGACAGATACCTTGCGAAAGTTTTGACTGGACCATCGTCAATTGATGAATACATCAGGAGAGTTCCTTCAGATTTGAGAGAAGATGTCAGAATAATAATTGAAAAGTATGGCGGAGGACCAGTAACATACATCCAACTTGCAAAGGACACTCAAGAATCAGTAACAAAACAGTATACTAAACTGGAAGAGTTAGTTGCAATGGGTATTCTGACCAGCGAAAAAGGAAAATACCGAATAAATAATTCTGTTATCCAGATGGTTAGGGCCGCAATTAGAAAAGAAAGTGACAAACCTAAAGAAGGTAAAAAAGAGACAAAAAGGTAATTATTGTTTCTTTAAAAGTTCTATAAATTCACTTCCATTGATTAAGCCGAATCTACCATTTTTTGCTTCTTTTTCATTGTAATGAGAAGTCTTGTCTTTCTGAATTTTTTCCGAGTAAACTGCAAATGGTACTGGGTCTGATACATGTGTCTTCAGCTTAATAGGTGTTGGATGATCCGCTACTATACTGATGTTATAGTCAAAGCCTTTTCCATCAAGTTTATTTAGGATTCTTCCGACAACCATTTTGTCCAGATCTTCAATTGCTTTGATCTTCATTTCAAGGTCTCCGGAGTGCCCTGCTTCGTCTGGCGCTTCAACATGTATATAGATGAAGTCAATATCTTCTAAGGCTTTTAGAGCGTAATCTGCTTTCCCTTCATAGTTTGTATCAATGAATCCTGTTGCACCAGGAACATCGATGACTTTCATTTTTGCGCCATAGCCTATCCCTTTTATCAAGTCAACAGCAGATATTACGCCACCATTCATCCCAAATTTCTGGGAAAATGGCTCCATTGGTATTTTCTTGCCCTGCCCCCAAAGCCATAACATGTTACCTGGATTCTTACCCTCGGAAATTCTTTTTTTATTGACTGGGTGCTCCATTAGTATTTTTTTGGAGTCAAGCATCATCTTGTTCAGTACATCTGCATTTCTACCTTTAATTAAATTATCAGATACTTTTTGCCCAACTACATCGTGCGGAGGTGTGCAGACAAAGCTATTATCTCCTTTATAGACAAATAGATGCCTGTAACTTACTCCAGGATAAAATTTCCCTACATCAAATGATTTAGAAACTTTTTTTAGTAGGTCTGTTGATTCGAGTGTTGTGATGTGGCCTGAGGAATAGTCCTTTATAATTCCGTTTTCTTCTGTTATAATATTGCATCTAAATGCTATATCGCCTTCTTCAAGTTCAACGCCAATGCTATACGCCTCAAGAGGTCCTCTGCCGGTATAGTACTGTTTAGGATCGTAACCTAAAATTGAAAGATTTGCAACGTCTGAGCCAGCTTCAAATCCATTAGGTACTGTTTTTAATTCCCCCATTGCACCTTCCTTTGCAATCATGTTGATATTTGGGATATCAGAAAGTTCAAGTACAGTTTTGTTCCCCTTATCTTCGAGAGGATAATCGGCCATTCCGTCTCCGCATACCACTATATATTTCATGTTTCAAATGAATATAGATTGTTTAAAAGGTTTTAGAGAGTTCTAAGATAAGTTTTTAAAAAAATAGGTAGAAAAGTTAATGCTTTTGGATCTTTTATCAATGAGAGAATAGTCTTAGAATGCTCATCAAAGCTCCCAGTTTCATTAAGAATCTGTTTTTTTGATTTAAGAAAATCAAATATGCTGTTTAGTTCTTTGTCATTTAGACTTTCATACATTTTTCTCAAAAGTAATCCTCTAGAAATCTCCTTCCCAAGTAAGTTCTTACACTGCAATGGGTAGTCAAAATATCTATCTGAGATTATTGAATTGGCAAGGGCCTCTGCAGCCAACGCGCCGTAATAAACACCTCCACCAGATAATGGTTTTACCTGGCATGCTGCATCCCCTAAAAGAAAGACTCTGTCCTTGTAGATATCTCCTTTTCCCACAGGTATAACGCCGGCTTGAACTTCAATCGGATCTTGCTTTATCCCTATTTCTTTTAAGAATCTAGTAAGTGACTCTTTGGGATTATCTGATACCGTACCTATTCTGAATATGCCTTCTCCTTCGGGGATGATCCATGTAAAGAACGGTCTTTGTACGTGGACTTCGACAAGATTCTCTAAATCAAGTTCTGCTCTAGTTCTAATCTGGTAGCCTTTGTAGTGTTTTATATTGAATTGAAACTCTTGTGATCTAACTTTAGAGGACGGCCCATCTGCACCTATAAGCAAATCGGTGTTGAATTTACTTTTGTTTGTCTTTATAGTAATAGTCCCGTTATTTCTGTTAAATGATTGAAATTTTTCGTTCAAAGAAACTTCAAGCCTTTTTGAAAGAGACTGGTCAAAAATAGCTCGGTCAACAACAAAGGATACGCCCTTTCTTTTAAGCTCAAAGGATTCATTGCCAAGAAATATTTTTGCTCCGTCAATCCTGTTTTTAATAGAATCCTTAAAGTCAAACTCCTTGAAGTGATCAAAAAAGTCTTTTCCTATGAGGCCAGAGCAGGAAATGGGTTTCCCGATAGTCTTGTGCTCTTCAATTATTTTTACCTTGTACCCGGCTTTATTGAGATACTGAGAAACAAGTAGCCCCGCCGGTCCTGCGCCAATAACAGTTATATCCACAAAATCATCTTTATTTTCTTGTTTATAAATAGTTACTAGTTTGTATAAAAAGAAAAATAAAGTAAATTAAATTTTCGTCCATTTGAGTTCTGTCATTTTTGTTACATCAGAACTCTTCACTTTTGCAGAGAAATAGTAACTTGTAGGGCAAACGTTACATGCCTCACAAACTGCATTCCCTGATTCTACCTTCTTAACTTCAGAAAGCTCTATTTGGTAGACATTGCCATAGTATGCAATAATGAGCTCACTGTCTGTTGGCTCTTTTATAAACTTTATGCCACCTTCAGCGTACCACTTCTCCCAAGGAGTTTCCTCACACTGCATTGGCTGAAATTTCATTGTAGTTAATGCACTACTTGTGCATCCTAAAGAAAGTATTAGTAATGCTATAGGCACTATAATTAAGACCTTCTTCATATATACCACCTCTAATTAAACAAGTTTAAAAAAATATATAAATATTGTGATAAGGTTTGATATATCTTGAAGTTATATATAAAAAAGAAAAAAATTAATTTTTCCTCTTGTAGAGCATTGCTCCTAAAGCTATTGTTATGATTAATAATATTATAGAGATCCCTTGGAATATGACTAGTTGATTTGAAATAGAAGAAATGTGTGATTTGAGCTGAGTTATTTCTTTTGATTCGTTTTGGGCCTGTTTTATTGAGCCAAATAACTGATCTGCGTTGTATTGGATCATTTCTGCAATTGTTTCTGTACCGGGGATTGCTTCAGGATAATTAGAGAAAACTAAGTGCCTTCCGCCAATCTCATCGGCCATTTGTGCACCTAATGTTGTTCCGCTCTGAAGATTATCGATTACAAATGTGATGCCTTCATCCTTACCCTTTACCACAAGGTTTTGAACAGTCTGGACAGACAAAGTTTCAGGTGGTTGATATGATTCAACAACTTCTAGGCCTATCCACTCAGAGAATGGTTTTTGCCATGCCATTGCTATTGCCTTGTAATCTGAAGTTCCAAGTTCTTTTGCTTGGGTCAATATGTTCTCATTTAGTTCGTCTAATTCAAGGGAAATTTCTGCGGCATTTTTCTCATAAAAAGATTTATTCGATGGGTCAATTTCAATCAATGAATCTTTTATTGAATTGATCTTCGCTTTGGCAAGAGGTGGTGTCCCCCATGGACCTTGAAGCATAAGTTTTTTGATATTTTTATTTTCTGATGCATTTATCATATTATCCAGCCAAGGCTCAATGCCGTGGTAAACTACAAGTGATGCTGTATTTATCTCAGATACTGTGCTTGGTCTTACGTCAAAATGGTCTGGGCATATACCTGGTTGCACTAAGGCTATAGCGTCTATCCTGTCGCCCCCTACTTCTTGGACAAAATATTTCATTGTTGTTGTTGTGCAAATAACTTTAATTTTTTCTGCCGAAGAGAAAGTAGGCATTGAAGATAAAATCAATGCTAAAATAAAAATCGATACTATTAGTTTCTTTATAATAATCGCCTCCAAGTATTACGAATAAAATATTCGTGCTACTATTAAACTCTATCATTTATTTATAAAGGTTTTGATTGTTTTATTTATTCTAGAATCTATTGTAAAAATATATTACTATATAAAATATTTAAGTAAACTATATAAGCCAGTTATCATAATGTGAGGCGGTGATAAACATGAAAAAGATTATCGTAATACTATTATTACTTGCATTGTTGTTACCAAGTGTCTATGCAGTGCAAAATGTAAACGATCAAAATGGAAAGGTCACTATCATCCAAAATGATGTAAATGACGACCTTTTCATTTCGGGAGATCAAGTTACCATAAATGGTAACATTAATGGGGACTTGTTTGCTGTAGGAGGGCGGGTAGTTGTAAACGGTAATGTAACTGGCGATGCCTACATTGCCGGAGGAAACGTTGCAATAAACGGTCAAATTACTGGCGGACTTATTGTTGGTGCAGGGCAAGTAACTATTTCAGGCAACACCGGAAAGATATTGGCGGGTTGTGGAGATTTAGCGATCAAAGGAAACACTGACAAAATAATTGCTGCTGCCGGAAATGTCAAGATATACCCAACTTCCGTAGTTGAGAGGTATGCATATATCGGTACCGGCGGATTTGAAAACCAAGGTACGATTAATGGAGAGCTAAATCTATCGGCAGAACAGTTAATCGAAAAGGGTAATGTTGGTTCATTTAACTACCAGAAGAGCACTGTCGGAGAAGATTTTTCCAAAGGTATGAGATCTTTAGGTGCTATACTTTCAATACTTGGCGCCATCGGGATGCTAGTTCTTGGAATATTATTAATACACCTCTTCCCAAAACTATTCTTCACAATCGAAAAAGAAGTGGAAAAGGACTCCATAGTGAGAACTATAATTGGGTTCCTGTTGATTATTGCTACAGTAATTGTCGGGGTAATACTCGCAGTTACAGTAATTGGTCTGCCTATTGCGGCCATACTTGGAATGTTCTTCGTAATAGCCCTTATGACTTCAGGACTATTCGTTTCTTACTGCACAGGGAACTTTGTTACCAAGAGACTAAACATTAATACCAGCGAGATAGGTATATTCGTAATCGGTTTCGTAATACTGGCAGTTCTAAAGCTGATACCTTTCCTTGGATTCTTTGTTAGTCTAGTAGTAGTAAGTCTTGGATTTGGGGCAATCTATTACGCAGTTAAAAACAACTGGAATGTAATAACAGCAAAAAATTAATTTTATTTTTCTTTTTTTAAAGAACAAAAACTTATAAACTTCTTATCAACCCTTCTTTTAATGATTAATCCAAATAACACTAGGATGGTTCCAGGATGGAAGTTCGCACCTGTTCCGATATGTTACGGAGGAGATCTAAGGGCAATTTCATTCTGTTGCCACCCCGGATATCCATTGACATTTTCTTTTAAGTGTGGCCTTCCTAAAGCTTTAGAAGAGCTTGGAATAACTAAAGAAGAGTACATTGAAATGAAAGACAAATTCTCAAAAGATCATGACTGGGATAGTGAACTTGTCTGCTTCAAATCTCTTTCTTACTGTTGCATGAGAAGAAGCGGGTGTATGGGTGGAAGAGACATAGCCTTAACAACAAAATACAAAGATGAAGAGGCTTATGAGAAATATTTTGCATTGAAGAGAAAGCTCTGTGTTGAAATACTAAAAAAGTCTAGAAACAAAGAAAAAGTAAAAGAGCTTCTAGACTATGAGCTTTCTAGACCAGAGCCTTTAATCGAATAATATTATTTTTTATGCTGTCTTTTTTATTGAAGACCGCTGAGCCTGCTACAAGGATATCTGCACCCGCATCTTGTATCTTCTTTATGTTTTTTTCAGTGACTCCACCGTCTACTAAAATCTCTATATCATTGCCCTTAACTAGTTTCTTGGCCTCTTTGATCTTTGGGAGCATTGTTTCAATGAAACTCTGCCCCCCAAATCCAGGATTTACAGTCATTAAAATAAGTAAATCCATTGAGTCTAAAAGGTGTGATATTGTATTGACTGGAGTTGATGGATTCAAAGCTATTCCCGATTTCACTTTTAGCTCTCTTATTCTGTTCAAAAGTCTGTGTGGGTGATATGACGCTTCAATGTGAAAAGAGATATAGTCAAGAGAGATGTCTCTGTCTTTTTTGTCTAGGGATTTAGAAAATAGTTCAACATAATCAGAAGGATTTTCAATCATTAAATGGACATCAATCGGAAGTTCAGTAACTCTAGATACTGCATCAACGACCAGTGGCCCAATTGTAATATTTGGAACAAAGTGCCCATCCATCACGTCGATATGTATTAAATCTGCACCGGCGTTTTCTGCCTCTAGTATGTCGTCTCCGAGTCTAGAGAAATCAGCAGAAAGAATTGAAGGCGCAAGTTTCGCCATAAGATTAAATCTCCTTGTGCGCTACCTTTTTCCAGTCACACATGAACTTCTCAATACCAATATCAGTCAGAGGGTGATTGATAAGTTTCATCAAAACATCATGAGGTACTGTTGCGATGTCTGCGCCCATCATTGCAGCCTGCAACACATGGATTGGGTGTCTGATACTTGCAATTATGACCTCAGTTTCAAATGAGTAGTTTCTATATATCTGTTGAATCTCTGCAATAAGATTCATGCCATCAGTTGAAATATCGTCTAATCTTCCAACAAATGGAGAAACATATGATGCACCAGCTTTTGCAGCTAGAAGTGCTTGAGTTGCAGAGAAGATAAGGGTAACATTGGTTTTTACACCTTGCTCGGATAATGACTTCACTGCCTTGAGTCCGTCCTTTGTAATTGGAACCTTTATTACAATATTCTTATGGATGTCCGATAATTTCAGCGCTTCTTCGATCATTCCCTTATGGTCAGAACATGTAACTTCAGCCGATATTGGCCCATCAACAATCTTGCAAATTTCAAGGATTATATCTTTGAAAGGTTTTTTTTCTTTAGAGATTAGGGATGGGTTTGTTGTAACTCCTTCAATCAATCCAAGACTTGCTGCATCTCTAATCTGTTCGATATTTGCAGTATCCAAAAAAAATTTCATTTTATCTCCTCTATATTAATCATGATTATTTTTTCATCGTTATAACGTTTTTTGATAGTTTATAGATTTCATCCGACGTAAGATTATATATCTGCATCAAAAGTTCATAATCTCCGCTTTGGGCAAAAGTGTCTTTTATTCCGCATCTTAAAACAGGGACTGGGTATTCCTCAGAAAGAATTGATGAAACAAGCGCACCCATCCCGATATATATATTATGCTCTTCTGCAGTGACAACGCACCCTGATTTTTTTCCAGCTTTAATTATGCCTTCTCGGTCAATTGGCTTTAAAGTGCTTAGATTTACAACACCAGCAGAAATGCCTTCTTTCACTAGTTTCTGTGCTGCCTCAAGAGATTTTGATACCATTACTCCTGATGCCATTATAGTAACGTCATCTCCATCTAGCAATGTAATGGCTTTTCCTAGTTTGATTTCATCTTCGCTTTCGAACACATTAGGAACTTTACTCCTTCCAAGCCTTACATATGTCGGGCCTTTTTCTAAAGATATTTCACGAATTATTTTTTTAGTTTCAAATGTGTCTGCAGGCACCATGACCTTCATATTTGGAAGTGCGCACATGAGAGAAATATCCTCTATCATCTGGTGCGATACTCCATCTTCACCAACTGTAATGCCAGCGTGCGTTGCAACAATTTTGACATTCATCTTGGGGTATGCTATTGATTGTCTAATCTGATCGTATACCCTTCCAACAGCAAACATGGCGAATGATGAAGCAAAAACAGTTTTTCCTGTTGTGGCAAGACCTGCAGATATGCCAATCATATTTTGTTCAGCGATACCTATGTTGAAAAATCGGTCGGGGAACTTCTTTCCGAATGAAGATGTCTTTGTTGAAGATGATAGGTCAGCATCCAATACAACTATATCTTTTCTTGTTTCTCCAAGCTGGGATAACACCTCGCCGTAAGCATCCCTTGGAACTCCAAATCCCGTCATGATATTGCCTCCAAGTCTTTCATGGCAATTTTATACTCTTCATCAGTTGGTGGTTTACCGTGGAAAGATGCATTGTTTTCCATAAAAGATACGCCCTTTCCTTTAATTGTGTGGGCTATTATCGCCTTTGGTTTATCTGTGATCTTAAGTCCTTCATTAATAGTTTCAATTATTTCTTTGAAATTGTGCCCATCTATCTCGTAAACTTGCCAATTGAATGCTTTGAGCTTGTCTTTTAGGGGTTCAAGAGCCATGACCTTTTCTGTTAGTCCATCTATCTGCAGCATATTTCTATCTATAATCGCGGTGAGATTTCCAAGTTTAAAATTAGGTGCCGCCATCATGGCTTCCCAAATCTGTCCCGATTGGAGCTCGCCATCTCCAAGTAAGGCAAAAACTCTGGAACTACTTCCATCGAGCCTAAGTCCAAGTGCGATACCTGTGGCAATTGATAGACCTTGACCCAGTGAACCTGTTGATATCTCTATACCTGGTGTTTTGGTGCAGGGATGGCCCTGTAAAAGACACTCAGGTTTTCTTAAATTTTTTAATTCGCTTACGTCAAAATATCCTGATTCTGCAAGTGCAGCGTATAGCGAAGGGCATGCATGTCCCTTGCTCAAAATGAATCTGTCTCTCTCAATCCATGAGGGATTTTTAGGGTCATGATTCATAATATGGAAATAAAGTGATGTTACAATATCTGCAGAAGATAGAGATCCACCTGGATGCCCGGATTTGGCAGAATAAATCATTTCTATAATATCTTTTCTGATCTTATTAGCTCTTTTTTTCAAATCATTTATAGTCAATTCATCTAAGGATTCTTTTGCTTTCATCTTATCTGATATTATTTATTTTTTCTCGATATAAATGATTTATGGTTTATTGCCAAAACAATTGAAACATAGCTAAACTTTTTATATATATAAATTAAAAAATGATCATGGAAACTTGTGGCATTTGCAGCAAAAGGATAAAGGACAATCTTGAGATGTGCTACTGTAGTTACTGTAACATGACCTTTCATTTCACGTGTATTGAAGAACAGCCCTGCCCTAACTGTGGCAAAATTCTAAATGTTGCACACGTTAGACTCGGCAAACCAAGTGAAATTTTTAGAAAAGATGAAAACAAGGATGTCTTTATTGAAGAGGTGGATATAGAACAGACAGAAGAGCCTTTATCTCCTGTCGAAGAGAGTTTTGAAAAAGAGGGGATAACTGATGAAGAAATCCCAGAGAGGATGAAAGGTGAATTCTATCCAGAAGAACCTCCTCAAAGAAAAGATATACAGAGACTAGATGTGCCACCAATGAGCCCGATGATGGAGAGGGGTAAAACTCTTCGAAGGAGAGAAGCACCAAGGAAAAGAGTAGGGATATCAAAGAAGAAGCTCTTGTTTATCATTCTAGTTGTAGCCCTTTTGATAATAAACGCTTTTGTTATCTATTATGTACTAAATGAAGGGACTATCCCATTCTTGAATATCGGTTTAGGGGGAGAAGAGGCTACTACAAAGATCTTCTTAAATTTTTAATTTCTAACCAAAAACGATAAAAAGATTCTACTTAGTTTTGCTGTGGGGACAATATTGCTCAAAAATTTAAAGAATGATTTGGAAAACTCAATAAGAAAAGCTATTGATTCAGAAAATGCTTTGGATTTTGAGATAGTTTTTTCAAGGCCGCCTGATTTTAAAATGGGTGATATTGCAACTCCGCTCTCTTTTGAGCTTGCAAAAAAACTAAAGAAAAATCCCATCCAGATTGCAAAAGATATTGCAGATAATATTGTCCTGCCAACAGGTTTGGAAAAAGTGGAAACATCTGGGGGATACATAAACTTCTTTTTTGATAGGAAATATTTTTCAAAAAAGACTGTTGGCGCTATAATTACTGAAAATGGCTCTTACGGAAAAGGTGAGAAAAAGAAAGAGAAGGTAATGGTTGAGTATTCACAACCCAACACTCACAAATCATTCCACATAGGTCATTTAAGAAACGTCTGCCTTGGAGATGCCTTGGCCAATATAATGGAATTCTCAGGATATGAGACTGTTAGGGCCAATTATATTGGAGATGTCGGAGCCCATGTTGCTAAGTGCATATGGGGGTACATGAAATTCTATGATGGTGTGGTACCGGAAAGCGGCAAAGGAGATTTTCTCGGTAAGGTCTATTCTGAAGCCGATAACAAACTCAAGGACTCTGAAGAATATCAAGAAGAATACAAAATCGTTTTGAAAAATCTCTATGAAGAGGACAAACGAACTATGGACGTCTGGAAAATGACCAGAGAATGGAGTCTTGAGGAGTTTAATAGAATTTACCAAGAGCTCGGAGTTAACTTTGATATCTTTCTATATGAGAGTGAAGTCAAAGATGAAGGCACCAAAATAGCTCGTGAGCTTTTTGAAAAAGGGATAGCAAAGAACAAGAATGGTGCAGTAATAGTTGATCTTAAGGAGTTTGGCCTTGATGAGTTTGTCATCTTAAGAAGCGATGGAACTGCACTCTACTCGACAAAAGACCTTGCTCTTGCAGAAAGAAAGTTTCAGGATTTTAAGATTGATCTATCATTATATGTTGTTGGGAGTGAGCAGAAATTTTACTTCAAACAGCTTTTCAAAACCCTAGAGCTTATGGGATTTAGCCAAGCAAAAAGATGCTATCATTTATCATATGAGCTTGTAATGCTTGAAGAAGGAAAGATGTCTTCAAGAGAAGGGAATGTTGTACTTTATTCAGATCTAAAGGATGTTGTGAAAAAAGAGGCTTTAAATCAAGTTAGAGAAAGGAATATTTCAAATGCTGAAATTATATCCGAAATTGTGACTATTGGTGCTTTGAAGTACAGCATGATGAAGGATAATAACAAGAGGATCATCTTCAACTGGAAAAAGGCATTGGACTTTGAAGGTGATACTGCGCCTTATATTCAATACGCTCACGCAAGGGCATCGAGCATCCTGAAAAAAATTGGAGAGTTTAACTCTGAATTTGAAATAGAGAGGTTAAATGAAAAAGAGTATAAGCTTGTGTCTTTGCTCTCTGAATTGCCAGAGATTGTTGAGAAGGCCTCTATTGATTACAGGCCTGACTATGTTTCAAATTATGTTTATGATGTAGCAAAGTGCTTCAATGAGTTTTACCATGAGTGTCACGTTGTGAATGCTGAATCAAATAAAGAGTTTAGAGCTTGCCTTGTTAAAGCAACAAAGATAGTTTTACACAATGCTTTGGGACTTCTTGGAATTAAAGCCCCAGAAGAGATGTAATACTCATTTTCAAGTATCTACCCAAATATTTATAAATTATTTTTAGCTAATGATTTTGGTGTTTCATTGAAAGCTAAAAGCTCAAAGAATATCGCCTTCACTGCAATCTTTGCAGCAATAGGAATTCTATTCGGAACGATACTGCTTATACCAACACCGGTACCAAATGTTTATCTTGATCTGTCCCATATAGGTACAGTTCTTGCTGCTATATTATTGGGCCCAATATTTGGAGGGGTAACTGGATTTATTGTAGGTATATGGCCTGGCGTTACCTTTGGAAATTTCCTTGTGCCCCCTTTTAAAGCTTTAACGGGTGTTTTTATTGCTATTTTGTCCAAAAAGACAAGACCTGGTATAGCAGTCTTTGGTGGGTACCTGCCCGAGGCATTTTTAACATATCTAACGCTTGCAGTATTGAAGATTCCATATGGGCTCCCGTTGCCTGTTGTATACACTATATTGACGAAGGCCTTTGCTGAAATTATTATTCTGGCTATACTGATGGAAATAATAATGAAGAATAAAGGAGTAAAACACTTTCTTGAATCAAAGGTAGGATTTTTATACCTTTGATATTTTTAATTTTTGTGAGAAAAAAACAGCTTGAAATCTTTCTTTCAAATCTAAAGGAGATGGAAGACCCAGACATGTTTGAAGAGCAGTACACCACTCCAGGTGACATTGCTGCTGAAATCGTCCTATTTGCTTACCACAGAGGAGATATAGAAGGAAAGACTGTAGTTGACCTTGGGGCAGGTACAGGCAGGCTTGGTATAGCTTCTCTCTTATTAGGGGCTAAAAAAGTGTACTTTGTAGAGAAAGATAAAAGGGCCATAGAGATTTTGAACGATAATTTAAAAACATTAACTTTAAAAAGTAATCAAATCTTAGGAGAATACGAGATTAAGGATGGTGACGTTTTAGACGTCCTCCTGCGAGGGGACACTATTATTCAAAATCCGCCTTTTGGTACAAAAAAGAGGAAGATGGATACCAATTTTTTGAAAAAGGCTTTTGAAATAGGAGATGTTGTGTATTCCTTGCACAAGAAAGGGAACTATGATTTCATAAAGAATGTTGCATTGGAAAACGGATTTGAGCTAGTTGAGAAGGAGAGTTTCAATTTTCCAATAAAAGCAATATTTAGAGTTCATAAGAAAAGGAAAGTAATGATTGAAGTTGAACTTTATAGATTCATGAGGTGTTATAATGAAAGCGAATGCAGAGACTAAGAAAGAGTTTGTTATACCAGGTGACTACATAGGAGTTGCCGAAGAATATTTACCAGGAGAAGGGGCATATGAAGAGAATGGAAAGATATATGCTACACTGGTAGGGAACTTAGACCTAGATATGTCAAGAAGAAGTGCAAGTGTTATTTCAAAAACAAATGTTTTACCTCAGATTAAAGAAGGAGATATAGTCTACGGAGAGATAGTATCTGTTAAACCACAGATGGTTTATGTGGATCTTCTAGCATTAGAGGGGCATGCAGACAAGAAGCTTTCAGCCAATACAAAGGCTAGGATATATGTTTCACAGACTGACAAAAAGTATGTGAAAACGATTTCTACAGAATTTAGAAATGGGGATGTTGTTAGGGCCAGAGTCGTAGATACACAAGGCGATTCAATAAGACTTTCGACAGCAGAAGACTCTCTTGGAGTAATAAGAGCAGTTTGTGGCGTTTGTAGAAAAACTCTTGAGAACAAGGATGGAAATTCTGAGGGAAATCTTGAATGCAGTTACTGTGGTGCTAAGGAAACAAGAAAGACAGCAAACGACTATATGAAAGCTAAATTATGATTAGATGAAGCCAAAAATAAGAGTTTTAAGTTTTAAAATCAAGGGCAATGAAAAAGTAGAAATTGCCCGTTTTCTTTCTAAATTTGAAGATATATCTTTTAATTTATCTGATGATACATTAAAAGTCAAAGTATTTAATCCCGGAAATATGGGGGATATAGTACATTCAATTAAGAGTTACTTGGAAGAGCTGAAGGAGAAGGAAATAAACGAAGATAAGGGGATTTACACATACAGCCTTGACAGCATCTCTAAAATAGCTGGCACGACAGTTCCTGTGAAACTTCTAAAAGCAGTCTTAGTGGATAAAGGATACTCATTTGAAGTTGAGAAGGAAAATGTTCTTTCTACGGCGAATGTTTCAGTTGCTGCTAAAGTTGCAGGAGAGATATCTTACCTATTAGAAGATTTGGATGGGGTATCAAAACCTGTTACAGAGATCATCGTAAGGGTTGCAATTGAATTTGATATCTTATCTTCAGAGCTTTTGAGTGTAGGAATAGATGAAAAGATTTTTAATGATACAGAAACGGTATCTTTAAATATAAGCTACGACGATGCTCTTTCATATCTAAGAGAGTATGCAGGTGGTTAATTTGGATATTGAAGTAATTAAAAATGAAGAAAATTTTATGGAATTTAGAATTATTGGTGAAGATCATACATTATGCAATGTATTAAGAGATGCATTACTACAAAACAATAAAGTAAAGGTGGCCGCTTACAGAATTGACCATCCTCTACTTGATAGAAAAAGACCAATGTTTATAATAAATACTGATGGTTCGATATCACCAAAAGATGCACTTCTTGAAGCCATAAAAAGTGTCGAAAAAGATATTAGAGGATTAAAGAAAAAATTGCTTTAGAATGAATCTGGGTCTTCTTCTAGAACGTCTTTTCTAATAATCTCTTCTCTTTTTAAAACTGAAATACCTGTTTTTTTATCAATTATCTGAATAACAACCTTGATATCAGGATCTTCAAGATTTACCTTTGCGCTTGTTGCTTCAACAATCTTTGCACCGATTTCTCTTTCAAGGTCCTGTGATTTGAAATTGACCTTTCCTCTCTTCTTACACCTTACTGCAAATGTGTCATTTTTAAATATTTTAGGCACCGCAACATCAGTTGCTTCGACTGTTATCAGATTCATGTCTGTATTGATATATCTATCAAATGGCAATACACGATGAATAGCGCTTGTCTCATAATCTCTGATCATCTCGGCAGCTTTTCTGGCATTTTTACACTTCACAAGGAGGACCCCTTTGAACTTAGTTTTTTTAATTTCAAAGATTTCCCCTTCCAATGCCCATTCTACCTCCCATATCCCATCAAACTGCCTAGCCGTGGGTGTGGTCACAAGAAGGAATTCTTTCATTTGTTCCATAATGAAAGAAAATATTATTGATTTAAAAAGTTTTATATGGGCGTGAAAATAGCATCTTAAATAAAATAAACCATATAGAGTTTTAACCTCTATACGGCGGAATACTATATGCCAGTAACACTAATCTATACTAACGTGTTACTATTTATAAAGCTTTGTATAACTTTTAGATACTTTTTTAATTTAGACTAAATAGTCGGTATAATGTCTTCGCATGACCTATCAAAAATCTTTGACAAACTGACCTATCAAAGAAATTTTTTTGAACTGTCAAGAGGATTAATGTTCAAGAACGATATATCTATTTCAAACGAATCTTATATCTTTATTTTGAATCGGGAAAGAAAAGCTGCTATAACAATGATGTTTGTTTTTTTTCCTATTGATGTTGTCTGGCTCAACTCAGAATTTCAAGTCATTGACTCAAAAGAAAATTTAAAACCTTTTTCATTTTATACTAGCCACAAAGGTAAGGCCAAATACTTTGTTGAAATGCCGTTAGACTCTATCAAGAAATACAGGATCAAGATTGGAGATAGGTTAAAATTCCCTCTTTAGAGATTGATTGCAAAACTATTAATAATGGTCCGCCTTAATTAATTCAATGTTCATAACAGATAATCACATGCATATTGACCCGATAAGAGGGATGGGGCTTGATGCCGTGAGAGAATTTACTTCTGCTGGCGGTACACATTTTATGCTTGTCTATAAAACTGCTAATGATTCAAAGATTCAAGTAAAAAGTGGAAAAGATTTTGGAAAAGCCTATGATTATATAATTGAGCTTTCAAAAAAAATAAACAGAGAAACTGATGCAAAGTCTTTTCCAATTATAGGGCTCCACCCTGCTGAATTTCACCACCTTATACTAGACTTTGGAAAAGAGAAAGCGTATGAGATGGCTTTGGAGGCTCTAGGTGAAATTGAAAAGAGGATTTCTGATGGTCTAGCATTTGGAATCGGGGAAGTCGGAAGACCGCATTACGATGTTGGCAAAGAGATAATTGACATATCAAATCAATTTCTTATTGAAGTTCTAAAAGTTTCAAAGAAGCTAAGATGCCCAGTGCAACTCCACACTGAAACATTTGATGAAAAAAAGTTTTTAGATCTTGGAGAGATTGTAAAAAAGCATGGGCTAGCTGAAAAGACAATAAAGCATTTTTCACCTCCAATGGTTTCCATGTGTGAAAAAATCGGGATTTATCCATCAATTATTGCAAGAGAAAAGAATATTCTAAAGGCTTTGGAGGAAGGTAAGAGATTTTTGATGGAAACAGATTACATTGACGATAACGAGAGGCCGGGCGCTGTTGTTGGTCCTAAAACAGTCCCTAAAATTACTAAAAAATTATTTGATAAAGGAATACTGACAAAAGAAGATATTGATAATATACATAAGTACTTGATAGAAGAGATATACGAAATTGAGATTATCTGATATTTCTGTAGGAGTCTATTCTTTTCTTTGACGAAAGATATTCTGCCTTTGCCAAAAGTTCTTTGTTTTTCTTTATTTCTTTCTTCTTTTTCATTTCTGTGGTTCCCATGAAAAATATATTTGCACCAACAATCATGAAAGAGATGGCAATCATTGTAGCGCCTGACATCATATATACATCTGTAGCTTTGGCATTTATGGCTATAGATAGGCCAAACAGCAAGCCGACCCCCAAGACAATTATACCCACGACCCATTTAAGAAAATATAGTGCCATTATCATAAAGAATATCTGAAAATTTAAAAGTCTTTTCTTTTAATTGGGAAAAATCTTAAATAACAACCCATTAATTGTAATATGCACAGTTTAGAGGTACAAATGGTGGCCTTATGAAAAAATTAATTATTATTTTACTAATTATTATTGGCATGGCCTGCCAAATTCCCATTTATGCTCAGGAAGATTTCGCCTGTATGGGATGCACAATAGATGTTGAAATATCGGAAAATTCGGAACATGTTACCATTCGGATGATATTCCTAAACCTTGGGCTGCCAGATTTCAATGGTTTTTTTCTTTATGTCCCAGGCAGGGTCAATAATCTAAGAGTGGTGGATGATGCAGGTAACGTTTTAGAGTCCTCTTCTTCATCCATAGGTAGGGAAACCTTTGTGAGATTTTATTTCAATAGAAGTTTAAGGCTTGGAGAAACGATACTTGTAAAAATTGACTATGATGTATCTGATTTAATTACAAAAAATGATTCCTATAAATTGAGCTTCCCATTTGAATCGCCCTGTGATGTAAGGTATCTTAAAATGGCATTTAACTTTGAGAAGGGAATCCCGATTTTAACTGAATTTGCACCTTCACCTTCAAGATTTGAATCTGTGGACAATCAGGTTTCTGTTGTATGGTACAAGGAGGGAGTTAAGGAAGGAGAAAAATTCCTTTTTGAAGCCAGCTATGATGAAAAATATGCGCCTCTTAGACAAATAAAAGATCAAACTCCCGCAAAAGAAGAGCCCCCGGATAATCCTGCGATGTATATCCTAATGTCAACTGCCATTATCTTCTTTGGGTTGATCACAATTCTTCTCCTCACAAGAAAAAGAGGCCACAATAAGATAGATGTAGCTTTAAATGTGCTTGACCCAAGAGAATCAAGAATCTTAAAGATAATATCAGAAAACGGTGGATCAATGACTCAGGCAAAGCTGTTTGAGCAGACCACCTTCTTTTCAAAACCAACTCTATCAAGAGTCTTGGATAAACTTCTCAAGAGAAAACTCATAGAGAAAGAAGAAAAGGGAAGAACAAACATCATAAAGCTAGGGGAAAAGCTGAAGGACTAAACAAAAGAAATAAAAGACAGAGCTTTAGTCATAAAGTTATATGATTAAGAAATCCCTGATGCTTCTTATTGCAAATTCCTTCTCCAGAGTTGCAAATTATCTCTTCACTCTTTTCACGGCCAACATCCTTCTACTTACAGAGTATGGGCTGCTGTCTGCTATCATGCCTTTTCAGTCATTAATATTAGTTCTTTCGTCATTCGGTATCGCACCATCTGTATCCAGGTTTACATCAATCTATGATGCAGAGAATAAAAATCAAAAAATATCTTCTTCTCTGTTTTTTGTACCTATCGGGATTGGCTTATTTATTTTGCTCTTTGTTTTATCTCCAGTCATAATGAGTTTTTACTCATTGGACATAAGAGAAGGAATTGATGTACCGCTTAAGATAATTCTTCTTGTGATACCTCTTGGTGTGTTATTTTCAGTTTTCACTGGAATTCTCCTTGGTATCAAAAAGGTAAATTACATGGCAGTTTCAATATTTGCGCTTTCACTCTCTTATTTTTTACTTTCAATGCCACTTTCTTACTTCTTTAGAGTTTCAGGCGCCTCTGCAGCACTTGTGGTAGGATATCTAATAGGGATAATAGTTTCGTTTTTATTAGTTCTAAAGAGTGGCGTCAAACTAACTCTAAAAAGTGAGAATTTTCAGGAATTTAAGAAGATTTTAGTATTTGCAGTCCCGGTATCCATATTCTCTTTAAGCCTTGTACTGCTCTTCAATGCCGATATTTACATATTGGCCCACTTTTTTGGCCCAAAGACTGTTGGAATCTATGGCATGGCATCACCAACGGCAGGTATTGTCCCCTCATTTGCAATTGCCCTATCTGCCGTGTTATTGCCTGAACTATCAAAACTAAAATCAATAGAAAAAGACGGGATTAAAAGCATTCTAGTATCACTTAAAGCCTCGTTTAATATTACACTCCCTGTTGCACTTTCACTTTTTGCATTTTCAGCTCCAATAATATATTTTCTCTTTGGAGTCCAAGAAGGAGGATGGGTGCTGAAGCTTCTCTCAGTTGGTATGCTATTCTATTCTATATTTTATATCGCCTCTACTTCTCTTCAGGCTATGGGAAAACAGTGGACTCCAATGAAGATAACGGTGCTTATAGCTATAATAAATGTAATCCTGAACTACCTGCTCATACCTAGGTACAATATAAACGGTGCAGCTTTTGCAACTATGGTATCTTGTATAATTGGTATGGCCCTGATGCTCAAAAGCTTAAAAATTATGTTTGTTCCTGACAAGAGATTTGTTTTATTTTCAATGGCCATCTTTCTAGCGATGATGATCTTTGAGAGTATAGTTGGATTATTTCCATCAAGAACTATGAATCTTATTGTATACGGCGGATTTGGAGCTCCCTTAATTATGAGTTATTTTTACTATCTTAAGAAAAAATGGATATGATTATAGATTGTTTTTTAATGAATCAAAATAAGATTTTGTAAATATCTTTAGTATTGTAATCCCACTGTAGGGTGACTGATAGATATTAGCATACTCTTCTATCTTCCTACCATCAAATTCTATGTTCTTTATCTTTTCCTTGAACTGAGCCAATGGCATTTTTACTTTGACACCATCTACATTTAGGACTATAGGGATTGGTGAAATGATCTTGTCTATGCCCTCAACGTTTTCTTCTAAAATCTTCTTAAGGTATATTGGTTCTAATATCAGAGGATCCTCTTCTATTTCCCTTCTCCTTTTTTCTACTGCCTTTGAGATTTCACCGACCATGACATCAAATATATCAAGATCAAACTTCTGCCTCAATCTCTGGCTCCTTCTTCCAATGCCGCCGACGTAATAATCAAGCCCTTCAATATTAAATTGTTCTGGACCTCCGAGAACAACTACGGGTATATCAATGTCGATAAAGAGATGAGTCTTTTTCATAAGACATCTGCTAAAGTTTCCCAGAGAATAGACCGCCACATCGGCCTCTTCTATCATCCCCTTTTCTGTGGCAGTTATCTGGTTTATTCTCTGGCCAACTCCTCTTGCAAGCCCCATGACGTTTGTCACAGCACCGTTCCTTCTGATGTATTCTGATATATCGCACACCGGGTGTGGCAGATGATGCTTTCCAAGAGAAGGTGCTACAATTGTGACTTCTGAACCTGCAAGTGGAACTTCAACAATTTTTCCCCTTAACTCTTTTGCTTTTTTAACTACAAGCTCATAATCCTCGGCGGGTACAGAAATGATTAGAGTAATATCAATTTGGGTAACATTTTTCTGGATTAAAAAACCTCCAAGATCATCTACGAGGTCTTCAAACTCATCTGCCCTATGGAGTCCTCCTTCAAATAATGCCATCTTAAACATTGATTTCCACCTAGTCCCTCTCGTGAAACTTTTGAGCAAGTTTTTTGCTTTCTTCTGAAATTGCATTCTCACTTGATGCAACTGTTATAGTTTTTTCTGCAGAGAGTATGTATTTGATCCTAGCTGCTTCAGGTAAAACCCTATTGATTGCTTCTTGAACGTTTTTCTTCAAATCCTCTGTAGGGTAGTAGACGACTTCAGACTTTATCTTATTGAAGATATCAGTCGGGATTTTAATCTCAGTTCTATCGGCCTGCTCTACCCCTTCTTTAGAGATGGCCCATAATAATGATAATATCTTTGGAACGTAAAACTCATCCTCTACAGACAGTGATTCTTTTTCTGCGTTGTAGATGGCAACGTCCTCTATCCTCAAAGGTTCAAGAATTTTTTTTATCCTAATTGATGTTATGAAAACAAAATTTTCAGTATCGCCATAGAAGTATACCTTTTCTATGCTTCTTCGTATCTCAAATTCTCTCATTATATCATTTATTAAAGTGACATAACCTTGAGATTCCTTCTCTGGCAATCCTTCAACTATTATTTCCATTAACTTATCTCCTTTAGATAAATCCTGAGCAGAGTAAGGCTCCTCCGACTGCACCGATATATTGAGAGTTTTGTGGAACTAAAGGTTCTGTTTTTAAGATATCGCCTACCGCCCTTACAAGTCCTTTTAGAAGTGAGGTACCACCTACTTGAATCACTGGAAACCTTACATCAATTTCCTGAAGCTGCTGCTGATAAATCTGTTCGGCAACGCTTCTGCATGCTGCTGCTGCAACGTCTTCTTTAGTATATCCTTCAGCTAAAGCAGAAACCAATCCCTGGATTCCAAAAACTGTACAGTAGCTATTCATTGGTACCTTGTGAAGCTCTCCTTTTGCTGCCATATCCCCAAACTCGCCGATTTCAATTCCAAGTCTCTTTGCAGTAGTTTCTAGAAATCTCCCAGATGCCCCAGCACATATCCCTCCCATTGTAAAGCTATCGGGTATACCATCCATGACAGTTATTGCCTTATTGTCCATTCCACCTATATCAAGGATTGTGGCTTCTCCTTTCTGTTTATCCGCAAGAAAAACTGCGCCTTTTGAGTTTACAGTCAATTCTTCCTGGACAAGTTTTGCCTTGTAGTGATGTCCTAAGGTATATCTGCCGTAACCAGTTGTCCCGATTGATTCGATATCTTTAAGATCCACCTTAGCTTCCTTAAGGGCCTCTGATACTACCTTCTCGGCTGACTCTATCACTGTTGTTGTCGGACTCCAGTATTTACCTATAATCTTATTATCTTGCATTATCACTGCTTTTGTTGTAGCTGAGCCTGAATCAATGCCCATTGTCAAGCCTACTTGCCTTTCTCTCCCGAGTAGATCTTTTCTTTTTACAATTGTCACAAGCGCTTCCATTCTTGTAAGAAGAACACTTGCCTTAGTATTTTCAGTGAATGAATACATGACGACTGGAAGTTTTGTGTGCCTCTGAAGATATCTCCTTATCTCATTTCGGATTAAAGCACCTTCTGCACATCTAAAACATGTGGCTATCAATACAGCATCTGCTTCAAATGTTTTATCTGCTAGTGCTTTTGCCCTCGCAACCATGAGTTTTAATCCAGCACTTACAGGGTTGAATCCAAATTCTTCAACTGCCTCATCAAAATCAATGTCGACATCAGGAAAAACTATCTTGGCCCCTACTGTTTCTGCAGCTTTTTCAATTTCTTTTTGGATACCACTGTAATCATTACCACATGAAAGCTGAGCTATTTTAATCATTTTAGACCCTCCAAGAACCCTTTAATTCTTGCAATGAAATCTTCCACTTCTTCCTCATTTGTAGGATAGTCAAGTTCTAGAGTTGGAACTTTTCTCTGTTTGATGAGATAAATAGTAAGCTCATTTGTCCTGGCGCATGCCATGCACCCAAATGTAGATGGAAAGTTATTGACAATAATAGCAGCTTCTGCCTCATCAATCAATGGTCCAAACATGGCAAGTCTGCCCCTGACGCCAGATGGAACTTCTATGGCGGCATACTTTAATCCAATTTTTACATCTATTTCAGTTATATTCATTGGTGGAGAGTCAAGTTCTGGATCATTAACTCTTCTATCTATCTCTTTTGCTAGAGCTAGGGGAGTGTGACCAAACCTTTCAACTAAATCCTGCAATATCATGCTGTTTGGGGGATAAATAAAAACTTTCATCGTTACACCTTTTTCTTAATAGCCTTCTTCAGTACATCTACATCTACAGGTTTTTTCTTCTTTTTATCTATGGTTTTAAATCTTCCTTCTTTTAAAACCTTGGAGATCAGAGGTAATAATTTGTACTCTTCTTGTAAAAAATAATAACCGGGCCTTGCTCCGCCACCTCTTGTAGCCCTACATCTTCTTTCATCTCCTATTGGATAAGCTCGATGCTTTGAAAATATATCTGCGTTAAATTTCTCCCTTATTTTTAGTGTGACATTCTCAACAACGTCGTCGTCGCCTTCTACCATGATACCATAACAGGTATCTTTGATGTTCAAAGTCTTCCCAAGACTTACAATATAGTTAATTACTGTTTGAGGAGTTAGTGATGAGGTATCAGCGATAACAAACATTCTTGTTTTCATATCTGAATTAATATTTATTAACAATAAAAGAGTTTCGACTATTATCTAGAATATTGGATAAGAATATAAAATATTTTTTTATAAATAATTTAATGCGGATTAGAAAAAAACTTAGAGGGATTGCACAATTAATTAGACTAGACCTTTCTTTTGCGGCGGCTATATGTGTAGTTGCCGGAGAGATATTGGCCCTTTCAGGTATCCCCACCTTAATAGAGGCTGTAGCAGGGTTTAGTTGTGGATTTTTTATCTCTGCTTCTGCACTAGTATTAAATGATTATTTTGATCTTGAGAGTGACAGGATAAATGCTCCAAATAGGCCACTCCCCTCAGGAATCGTTTCAAAATCTGAGATAATCTATTTGACAGTATTCACGACAATCATAGGACTTTATTCTGCCCTCTTACTTGGGATATATGTTTTGATTATTGGTATATTATTCTGGTTTATTGGGGTTCTATATAACTGGAAACTAAAAAGAACGGGGCTGTTGGGTAACATAATGGTCGCATCTTCAGTTGCAATCACATTTATTATTGGAGGTATAGCAGTCGGGAAACCCTGGAATGTTACAGTATGGTCATTTGGCCTGATGGCTTTCTTAGTTGATCTAGGCGAAGAAATATCTGCCGATGCAATGGATTTAGAAGGCGATAAACTTCAGAACTCAAAATCGATTGCGATAATTTGGGGGAGAAAAGTTGCACTTAAAGTATCCAGCTTATTGTTTGGCCTAGTAATATTAGTGAGTTTTTTTCCTTTGCTCTTTGGCAATCTAGGAAGAATTTATTTACTGGCAATGATAATTATAGATGCTAATATTATCTATTTTGTGTATAAACTCTTGAAGAGTAAAACTGAGAGTGAAGGTAGGAACTATATCATAGGTATATATCGTGGAATAATGATTGGGATTATGGTATTAGTATTGGGGCTTGTTATTTTAGAAATTATTTGAAATCTTTTTTTAAATGGAAAATCATCTTCGTAAAATCATTCATTTAAACTTAATAAACTATGATTTGATAAGTTATTTTTTAATTTGTAAAAGTTTAGCATTAATAGCGACAATCACTGTGCTAAGAGACATCAATGCTGCGCCAACTGCAGGTGAAATTAGAATCCCCTGATTGTAGAGTATTCCAGCTGCTAAAGGTATGGCAATGACATTATATCCGGTAGCCCAAAATAAATTTTGTAACATTTTGTTGTGTGTAGCTTTGCCAAATTCGATTAAGGTAACTATGTCATCGGGGTCACTGTTTACTAATACTATATCAGCTGTTTCGGCGGCAACATCTGTCCCAGAGCCTATAGCAATCCCTATATCTGATTCAGCTAAGGCTGGCGCATCATTAACTCCATCGCCAGTCATTGCAACAAACTCATTATTCTTTTGAAGCTCTTTTATTTTCTGCTGTTTTTGGTGGGGCAAAACTTGTGAAAAATAACCGTCCAATCCAAGTTCATTTGAAACTTCTTTGGCTGTTTCTTCATTATCTCCGGTGAGCATCCAGCACTTTATATTCATTTTATGTAAAGTATCGATTGCATTTTTTGATTGTTTTCGTATTTTATCGTTCAAAGAAATACTCCCTAGGAGCTTAGAATCTTCTAGGATATATACTGTTGTTCCAACACTATTAGTTTTAGGAAAGATGATATTGTTTCTTTCTAGGTATCCCGGGCTTACTACTCTAATATTTTTGCCATCTATAATTCCTGCTATGCCCTCCCCCCTCATGTTCTTAAAGTCCTTTACTTCAATCAATTCGATATTCATTTCTTTGGCCCTATCAGTTATGGCTTTCGCTATGGGATGTTCAGAAGAAGATTCGAGAGATGCTGAAATTTTCATCAAATATTTCTCATCAATATTTTTGTATAATATTTGCACAAAAGATACCCCAAATTTACCTTCGGTTAAAGTTCCTGTTTTATCAAATACTATTGTGGTTATTTTTCTAGCATTTTCAAAAGCGGTCCTATTTCTTATAAGCAATCCATTTTTTGCAGATAAAGAAGTGGAAATTGCAACTACAAGTGGAATTGCCAGCCCCAGTGCATGAGGGCATGTTATTACCATGACCGTTGCCATCCTTTCAATGGCAAAAGATAAATCGCCTTTTAATATCATCCAACTGGCAAAAGTAAAAACTCCAACTGAGATGCCGATAAGGGTTAATCCAAATGCGGCCTTATCTGCAAGATTTTGTGTCCTTGATTTTTGTTCCTGTGCCTCCTTTACTAGTTTAATAACCTTCGCAAGGTATGAATCTTCGCCAGTTCTTTCAACTCTAAGATCAAATGCTGCGTTTCCGTTTATCGACCCCCCGACTAGAGTATCACCTGCTTTTTTCTTAACAGGCTTTGATTCGCCAGTTAGCATTGATTCGTCGACATGACCCTCTCCTTCGACTATAACCCCATCGGAAGGAATTTTTTCACCAGGCTTTATTAGAATAATATCTCCTTTTTTCAATTCGCTGATTTCGATGTCTCTTATGCCCTTATCGCCTTTTAGATGCGCAGTGTTAGGCAACAGTTCAACAAGTTTTTCGAGTGCCTTTGATGCGCCCATTATAGAGCGCATCTCTATCCAGTGCCCTGCAAGCATTACATCAATTAAGGTTGCAAGTTCCCAAAAGAAGGTCATTCCCTCTAATCCAAAAACTACGGCAGTGCTGTACGCATAGGCAACCGTAATAGCTACAGCAATTAAAACCATCATTCCCGGTTTTCTCTCTTTTAGTTCCTCTTTGAATCCTTTTAGAAAAGGATATCCGCAATAGAAAAATATTACAGAGGAAATAAGAAATGAAATATAATTATCGTATCTAAAAGTCAATGATACGCCTAAAAGCCCCTGTATAGTTGGAGATAGAATCAAAATAGGAACAGTCAAGGTCAGTGATATCCAAAGCCTCTTTTTAAAATCGTCCAACATCATTTTATGATGATCATGTTTATGTGGATGGTTGTTCATAGCCCCTCTTTTTAAAGTAAAAATAAATTTATAGTTTTTTGATATGTTAACTTTCCAAATCCTTTCTAGTTTTCTCAAACTCGGCCTTAGTTATTTCTCCTTTGGCGTATCTTTCTTTTAGCAATTTTATGGTGTTGTCTTCCATTTCTTTTTCTGACCCTTTCTTTTGAGCCAGTAAGAAAACTAGTACTATTATGAGTATGGCTATTAAAGCAACTATTCCAAAGCCTACGGCGCCAAATCCCCAGAAGAAATGACCATCTCCAGGATACATCATGTGCCCCCAATTATTCTCTCCCATCATGCCTGGCCCCATTCCTCTAGTCGGGAGAATCTCCGTTTGAAGATACTGGCTGTAAAATCTTTTGCCCATGTTTATGTGGGCAATTCTAAGACTTTCAGAACCTTCACCGCCCATCATCTCGTCCATGTACTCGTGATCTTCCTCCAACATTAGTTCCATAAAGTAATCTCCAAGGATTTCAAATTGGTCATCAGTTATCTGAGCATAAGGTATTTTCTGTTCTAAGATTTCTATAGCTTCTGAGAAATCTTCATGCGAGTCTGAATCAGCAATTACAAATGAAAGTGTCAATAAAACTATTAAACTAGCTAAGATTAGTTTCTTCATTTATATCTCCAAATTTAATATACTAATTTTTAAGTATATAATCTTAATGGCTATAATGTTTAATATAAATTGATTTTATTTTTTATATTACAACTCTTTTCTTAGATAAAATAATTTCGTTGATTTTATCCTTGTATCAGGCCCTTTATATTGGATAAAGATAGTAAAATTATTAACCAAACCTGACCCTATCAATCTTCTCTTTAATCGCATCAATCACGATTGGATCGTCATTCCACGCCCCGAGATTAATAACATCAATACAATTTGGCACTTCACATTTAGAAACAAGCTCAGGAAGATCACACATGCTATGTATACTATCTGCACTAATTGCAGCTGAAAAGTAAAATATCTTCTCAACTCCATTTTGTACTAATTTTTGAACTGCCTCTGATGTACAAGGCTCTCTAAACTCCATCCATGCAAGATCTAAATTCTTACGGTCGTATCCATCTTTAACAAATAATTCTAAAACATCTGTTCTAAATTTTATCTCCTGCTCTGTTTCTGTCGGCCATTCAATGTCCCACTCTTTTGGCTGCCCGTGACCAACAAGCAAAACTCCAACTTTTTTCTTATCAGCTTTTCCAAGATTTTTCTTTACTCTTTCGATGAACATGCCCTGCAAAGTCTTTGAATCCCAAAGTGGACCTGTAAATGCAATTGAAACTCCGTAATCATCAAAATTAATTTTTCTAACTAACTCCTTACCTTCAGCTGTATGATTTGAAATGGTCAAGAATATCTCACTTACTATTATTCTGCTTGCCCCTTCATTTAATGCAGTTATAACAGCAGCGTCTGGTCTTGGCTCATCCTCTAAAAATGATAGATAAAATTTAGTCTTCTTATCCCCTTCTTTTCTAAATTTCTCTTCAAGCGATTTCATCATCTTTTCATGCGTTTTCTTATGCTGACTAAAACCAACATGGATATACTTTTTCCTCAACATATAAAGAAAAATTGGCCTAATCAAAAGTGGGATAAACTTAATC
>JAHKLW010000005.1 GCA_020854815.1 Methanofastidiosum sp.
CTTTTATTGATTGGGCTATGTTCCCGGTCATTAATACTGATTTGACAGCTTCAATTTCTTCTTCAGCAATAGATGGTTTTGCAATTGGTATCAGATTATCGCCCCAGAATTCCGTAGTCTTCTTTATTCAAATAGAAGGTAGTCTTGCATACTGTGCATTCCATTATAACTTTATCTTTTTCTTCACCAACTTTAACTGCTTTTCTGCCACACTTGCATACAAATCCATTGAGCTTTGCAGGGTTTCCAAATACGAGCCCATATGGCGGAACATTTTTTGTAACTACTGAACCCGATCCTACCATAGCATATTCGCCTATAATAGTTCCACATATTATAGTGGCATTGGCACCAATAGAAGCGCCTTTCTTAACAAGGGTCTTGACAAGCTCCCAGTTACTGTTGAAAGCTCGGGGGTACAAATCATTAGTAAATGTCATGTGTGGACCCAAAAAAACATCATCCTCAACTTCGACGCCGTGGTAAACAGAAACACCGTTTTGAATCTTAACATTGTTTCCAATCTTCACGTCAAAATCGATGTAAACACACTTGCTTATGATGCAATTCTCACCTATTTTTGCGCCTTCTCTTATCTGCGACTGATGCCAAATCTTGGTATTTTTACCAATAATTGCATCTTTTGAGATTTCAGCAGTTTCGTGAACAAAGTAATCAGACATAGAAAAATAGTATGTTAAAAAGAATTTAAAATTATCTGAAGACTACCTTGGTAAAACATACAATACTCCAGCTATGCCCGAAAGGATAGAGAACAGATAACACAATATTATAGCTTTTTTTTCTGTCATAGGGAAATAGTAAGGGAAGAACCATTTAACGGTCAGATTGTTTGGAACGTGGAGTGTCCCTTTCTCATCTATTTCTCCAAATTTAATGTGCGGGTACCTTCTAATTTTCCAATAGACAAACATTAGGAAGTTGATTATGTGCGGTATTAGTATTATTACACCAAAAATCTCCATGTTTTGGAATATAATAAATCCACCAAGCGAAGCCCCTATCATAAGCGTCCCAATATTTCCCAAAAAAATCTTGGAAGGATATTTATTGAAATACATGAAAGCTATCATGGCGCCAAGTATTGGAGCGACATAAATAAGTCCATTATAATCATATTTTATGAAAGACCCAATCGCCGAAAATGCCAAAAGTATTGTTGTAACTCCTCCTGAAACTCCATTAAATCCTGAGTGCATATTTACCAAGTTTGAAACGACCATAACATAAAGAGGAGCTATAATGTAAGAGAATAGTATCCCCAGTTCAATTTCAATGAATATAAGAGATAGGCTCGTATCAAGATTTAAGAGCGCTATTGGGAATGCTAAAAAGAAAGGAGCAATAAGTTTTATTTTTCTACCCACATCGACAAGATCGTCCACCAAACCAAAAATTGCGTAAATAAAGATAACAAAGTAGAATATCAAAAGTTCCTCAACTTGGGGAAAGATAATCTGAAGAATAATCAAAGAGGATAGAACACCCATTAAGATTGGAAGGCCTCCCATAGATGGAACAATCGGTTTATTGATTTTATAATAATCTTTTACAACATGCCCCTCCTCGATTAGTTTCTGGATGAATCTTGGTATTAGAAAAAAAGTGATTAAAAAACTGACAAGTATGGAAATAAAAAAAGTAAGGTATGGTTGCATAGTTGACGCCTTTATCTAAGTATCTTATATATTTTTACATACCCATTGTCATACACAAGATTATAATTTTGAAGGCCGCTTTCATAAACAATCAGCCTTGCAAATAGGGTATCTTTTATAGTATCGGGCATCATTATCGCATTTTGAGGAGTAATGTACATAATCTGAGTTATAGATGGGTAACTGTATTGAACATTCTCATATACGAAGTTTTGACCATTTTGATTTTCTATTACAAAGTTTGAAACTCCGTAACGTTGGTTATTCTGCTCTATGTAAGCGTATGCATTTGTATCGCTTGGTACAACAAAAAGCCTAGTTGTCCCACTTTCATATACATATGTAGTCGCATTATTCAAAGTAGTAGTACCTCGGAAGTAGAAATAAGCTGTTCTAAAGGTGTCCCTACCTATCACGCTGTTAAGCACACTAGTCTTGACTAGAAGACTCTGATCCACCAGAACATAGTTCATTCTAAAATTATTTCCTGTTGTCCTATATGCTTCCTGCTCCATTGCTACAATCTTCTGTATCCCTGTAGAATCTGTAGCTCCAAGGAACTCCCCAAATCCGCTTATCCAAGGGCCCATTCCACTTCTCATGCCATCTGATATTGTCCTTCTTCTACCAACTGTCTGTATCCAGTATCCATAATCCCACCAGTTACATACCACTTCTTCCTGTGGAGTATTCTCGCTTAGCCATATAAGGGCAGAAAGCCATCTGTCTTCAAGATGAGGAGATTGAGCAGTTCTATAAGGAATTGAGCCACCGTATCTGTCATCCAGAGGATTGTAAAGTGAAAGACCGCTGAATACTAATAGTGCTATTACTGTAATTGAAAGCGCTTTATCTTTTGAAAATTTATTTGTTAAGAATTCATAAATTCCCAGAAAGCCAAAAGCAGCCATAATTGCAAAGGTTATTCCTCCAAAAAATGAGTTTCTTAGCATCTGGTAAGACATGAATGTATTAAATAAAAATGCAGATAAAATAAAGAGGGTAGATTTGACATTTTTATGATGTATTACTTGATAAATACCGTATGCAAGGCCTATAATCGCCATTATGGGGAACAAATAGAATTTATCCAAAAAGTCAGAGAAAGTGCTTGCCTGCCCTTGGCCAGATATTCCGCTAATATCAATGCTTCTGAAGACATAGCCTAGTACATTGTAGTTTAGGCCAAATTCAGCTACTGCAAGTAAAACGGCGGAAAGAACAGCCATGAAAGCAATGTAGTATCTTCTATCTTTTGCAAAATAACTGGAGAAGTTTATGATTGATGCGAACCCTAATCCAAGCAAGGCGAGATAAATTCTTAATGATTCAAGTTTATAAGTGGGTATTAATAAATAAGCATAAAGTAGAGCGATAAGAGATACTCCAACAAGCACCCACATGTCAATATCCTTTAGGATTTTTCCCATGAGCGTAATATTCTTGACTTTAGTAGTTTCTTTGATGAACGGCTTAAAGAGAACATATACTGCAACTATTAATGGAATAAAGAAGAAATTCCCATATGTGTTTGCATATAAAATTAAAACTACAAGAGATATTGCTCCATAGATGATAATTTTATTCCTTTCTTTCTCTTTTAGTATTAAGATGGCCATCAGCATGAAGAGTATAAAGAACAAAGATCCAGCTGTGTCCTTCCACATCCCCCCTCCAGAGGTTCTGTATATGAATGCAGGCATTATTGCAAGGAAGAATGATGAAATCAACGCTACGTATCTATTTCCCCATGCCTTAAATGCGACAAAGTATATCAGTATTGCACCTATGACGCCAATAAATATCGGGAGATACATATGGATAGTCAGGAGATTAATACCTGTAAGCCTTGATATGGTAGAAGTCAGTATGGGCAATCCTTGAAGGTCTTCCCTAACGAAGTATCTGATAACTGTTGGAGCCATGGGGTCTATTTCAGGTAGCCCACCCAACAGGTAGTAAGAAGCTTCTCTTAGGAAAAAATAAGGATCATATCCCAATAATCTATTAAATCTTAGAGGCCACGATCTTAGATAATATCCAATAACTGCAGATAGAATAAGACCAATGATTACAATATAATTATCAAAATTAGTGATTCCTTTAAACGAAAAATTTTCTTTATTAATCGTTTTTTTAGCCTTTTTTCCTTTTCCCTTCACCATGATTATCTCCCTATCTATGGTTAGAAAAATAATTTAAATAATTAACTGAAAAAAAAATATAAAAATAAAAATTAATTTTTCCTTCTTCTGAAGTAGTAGTAGACTAAAGCGGCAGCACCTAAGACTCCGGGCACTTCAAATCCAGGAACTCCTTTGATCGGAGAGGTGGATTCTTGTTCAACTGTAACATATATCACATCTTGGTCTGTTGCCCCATTATTGTCTGTAACAACTAAAGTTACTTTGTAAATCCCTGGTGTTGCGTAAGAGTGAAGTGGCTCTTTCTCATTTGAATCCCTACTGTCTCCGAAATCCCAAGAATATTGAGTTATTGTTCCATCGGAGTCTGTTGATTTTGAAGCGTCAAAATGAACAGCTTCGCCAACTTTCACTTTTATATCGCTTCCAGCGTCTGCCTTTGGTGGTTTGTTTGTTGTGGCTGGAGGTGTTGGCGTAGTTGAGTCTTCTGTGATTATAGCAATTGCAGTATCGGTACTTGTGGCTCCACTGTTATCAGTAACAGTTAAAGATACAGTATATGTGCCAGGAGAAGAGTAGACATGACTTACAATTGACCCAGCAGAGCTTCTTCCATCTCCAAAGTCCCAAGCGTAACTTATTATAGTTCCGTCTGAATCGGTAGAACTAGATCCATTAAAACTGACAGACTGCCCAACTTTAGCAGTTTTGTTTGTACCTGCATTTGCCTGGGGAGGATTATTTGAAGGTGTTGGTGTGGGAGATGCTGCAACAGTCAATGTTTGAGTACGCTCATTGTTTGCTTCATTTTCTTCAGAGATTGTGTTGGCTGGATCTATAGTTGCTTTTACAGTTGTAGAACCTTCTGGAAGTATTAAGGTTGGAAAATTAACTGTGGCTGTTGAACCGGCGGGCATATTTACTGTTCCAGAACCATCAAATTTAGTAACTCCATCAAACCATATCTTTAACCCGACTTCCCCACTGAAATCTCCTGCCCCACTATTTGCAAGGGTTACAACGACTATATCGGAAGCGCCTTTCGCAATATTTGTGACTCTCAAGTCGGGTTTATTAGACGGACTAGAGTAGAAGTAAAGAAGAGTGGGATTATTGAATGTAATCCTGTCAACAGCACCATCGTTATCAGTTGGAGTTGTATACTCTATTCTAAACTGTAAATTTTTCTTCCCAGAAGCGACTGCATTCGCCAGTTCTGCTTTAACGTCCATCACATCAGATGGTGCTGAGCTACCAGACCATACAGTTGCTAATCTTGGCCCATTATAATCTGACACAGTCAAACTAGTTCCATAATCCACGTAGTATACTCTTAAGTTCCCAAGAGTGGCGAATGGATTGCCTAAAGTTATGGTATTATCAGTCAAGCCAAGTGTTGCTGAAGTGATAGTAGCACCAGCAGGTATGCTAGATATATCAAAGCTCAAAAAGCACTTAATTTGAAGATTTGCTACTTGATCTCCTGCCGTGTGTGTTCCACTCGGATAAAGGATTCCTGTACTTGTCATACTTCGACTAAGTGAAGCATCAGGTTGATGAAATAGAAGAGGAATTAAAGGAATAGGCTCTATAATAAAAGGTGCACTAGTTGATGTACTTAATAATCCTAGAAACAAAGTTGTTGCTAAGATTAAAGAAAAAATTTTTGTTTTGTTTTTCATAATTTCACCTATATTGTCCCCATAATACTAGAAAAAGGAGATATTTAAATCTTATTATAGATTAAATTATGATTTTAATTTCTTAGCTGCAGTCTTTAGAGCCAATAAAATACTTTTTTGCGGCATTATTGTAACTACTGGAATTGATACAACTTTTTCTACAATTGAACTTACTATAGGCGCACATACTAAAGCGCTTGCGCCGTCCCTTTCTGCCCTTATAGACTGAATGAAAACTTCCTCGATGCTGGTAGCAGAATATTCTTTTATTGAGAATTTATTTTCATTGTCTGAAACATAGCTTTCGTCAAGCATGTTAAGAACTGGTCGTGAAGCAATTAGGGCAATGAATTTAGTGCGTTGTTCCTCTTTCCCTTTTAAAACCTCATGAATCTTCCTTAGTGTTTTGAGATTTGGTTCTCTATCCCCAGAAAAGATTTTATATAGAGTTGGAAGAGGAATATCTGAAATTTCAGAAAAATTTTTGATACTACCAAAACTCTTGACTAAAAGAGCCTCCAACTCAACTTTAAATCTATCGTTAGGAAAAAATATAATTTCTTTCAATCTTTCTACTTCTTTATACCCCATCTTATCACCTTAATGTATATTATTAGTTCTAATATTTATACTTTTGGGTAAAATTTTTATACTATAATAGAAATATTTATAAAGTAAAATATTAATTATCATACAGGTGAATTAAATGAAAAAAATATTTGCTATAATTGCTTCTATATTGATTGCTTCAACATTATTCTTAGGATGTGTTGGGCAAGGAACAAATGATGATAAAAAAATAACTGAACTTAGAATAGGATACCAGCCAAGCACGCATCAGATTGCAGAAATGGTTGCAATGGAAAAGGGTTGGTGGCAAAATGACCTCAAGAAGTACGGAATTGAGAAGGTAACAGATTATGAATTCCCATCTGGCCCCCCTGAGATGCAAGCCATGCTAGGCGGACAGATTGATATTGCATATGTTGGTGCTACACCACCAATACCTGCAATTGATCAAGGTTTAGATGCCAAAATAGTTGCTGCTGCGCAAACTCAAGGTTCAGATATCGTAGTATGGCCAGAAAGCAACTATGCAGGGCCATCATTTTTAATTGGAAAAAAGATAGGCACATTTCCTCCTGGCTCAATACAAGATATGGTACTAAAGAAATGGTTACAAGACAATGGAGTAGATATATCTAAAGTTGACATAAAAGCCATGGGTCCCGGAGATGCCTCTATTGCATTAACTGCAAAACAAGTTGATGCAGTTTTCTTACCCCATCCTTCTCCAGCAGTACTAGAGATTGAAGGTAATGGAAAAAGCGTAGTGAAATCTGGAGAAATGTGGCCAGGTCATGCATGCTGTGTACTTTTAGTAAGCGGGAAACTAATCAGAGAAAACCCAGAGCTTGTAAAAGAGATAATAAACATTCACATCAAAGCTACCGAATATATAGCAGAAAATCCAGAAGAGTCTGCTGAAATTGCTTCACGAAAACTTGGACTAAGCAAAGAAACTATCCTATACTCTATAGAAAACTCGGATACAACATACAGTCATAATCCAAACGATATTATGGTCTATATGGAAGCATATGCAAAAGAACACTATGGCCTCGGATACACAAAAAAACTCCTTACTGTAAAAGATCTTATTGACACAAAGCTATACGATGAAGTCACTAAAAAATAAAGGATAAATATTTAAATTAATTTTTTATTTTTTATTCAAATGAAAGGGTACAACTATATTCTAGAAAAGTACAAACTTTATACAGTAATTTCTTTAGGTGTAGCATTTGCATTGTGGGAGTTTATAGCTGTTTTTATAGTTAATAATCCATTTTTATTACCAAGTTTCAGTCAAACTGTTACCTCCTTGTATAATTTAATTGCCAGCATGGAGATATTTACTGACTTAGTAATAAGTCTCTATCACTTTGCCATAGGCATGTTTTTTGGTATTGTGCTTGGCATACCCCTTGGAATGCTAATGGGGTGGTTCAAAAAAGTTGACAATTTTATGGATCCTCTAATCGAATTAGTAAGGCCAATACCCCCTCTTGCGTGGATACCTTTTGCAATAGTCTGGTTTGGGCTTACACATCAGTCTGCAGGATTTATTGTATTTGTTGGAACTTTTTTCCCAATACTGACAAATACATATTCTGGATTTAGCAGCGTGCCAAAAACTCTTGTTGAAGCTGCCATGGTTTTGGGATGTACAAAAAACAAGGATTTATTGAAATCCGTTGGTCTGCCTTCATCGTTTCCAGATATCGCAGTAGGTCTTAGAGTTGCTATGGGAATAGGTTGGATGTGTCTTGTTGCAGCTGAACTTTTTGGAGTCAGCAAAGAAGGCCTTGGGTATAAGATCTGGTGGTATTACTATCTTCACAGAATGGACAATGTGCTTTCGTATATGATAGCTTTGGGATTAATTGGGCTTGGAATTAACTGGGCATTTAGATATATAGTGGAGAAGAAGCTTCTCAAGTGGATGGAAGGGACTGTATATTAATTTCTTCCATTAATTCATCCAAAATCTCTTTCCTAAGCATTACGAATTCTATATTAGTTCTTTTTCTTCTTCTGGAAAGTGGGACCTTAAATTCTTTTTTAATCTTTGCAGGCCTTTTGGTCAAAACTAGTACTCTGTCTCCAAGATAAACAGCTTCGTCAACATTATGTGTAATAAAGATAATTGTCTTTTTTGTTTCTGTCCATATTCTTAATAATTCATCTTGAAGGATATTTCTTGTTTGCGCATCTAATGCCCCAAATGGTTCGTCCATCAACAAAACATCAGGGTCGTTTACTAGAGCTCTTGCTATCGCAACTCTTTGCTTCATTCCTCCTGATAGCTGATGGGGATAGCTATTCTCATATCCACTTAATCCAACCATTGAAATGAATTTTTTTGATAATTTTTCTCTCTCTTCAGGAGGCAGACCCTTATACTCTAGTCCAAATTCAACATTTTTCTGAACAGTCCTCCAAGGAAACAATGCAAATTCCTGAAAGACCATTCCTTTCTTTGAAGATGTAGATTCAACTTTTTTCCCATCTAGTAATACTTCACCTTTATCTGCATACTGCAGACCGGCTATAATCCTTAAAATAGTAGTTTTGCCACATCCTGAAGACCCAACTATGCAAAGAAACTCTCCGTCATTAACTTTAAAGCTAATGTTGTCAACTACAGGCAGAGGTTTTCCATCTTCAGACTTAGAAAAGCTCTTTGAAATATTATTTACCTCAACCTTAACCTTTTCCATAATCATTTTCATATAATACTACTTTTAAATTTTCCCATGATTTAATTTATAAATAAAAATACATCCAGATATCTATGAAAATAGTTGGGGTTTATGGTTTTAAGAAGTCTGGAAAAACAACAGTTGTAACTTCAATTATCAATGCCCTAGTAAAAAAAGGTTACTCCGTTTCCTCAGCAAAAAGCATCCATATAGAGGATTTCTCTCTAGAAAGGGAAGGAACAGACACATTCAAACATCATGCTTCCGGTGCAGATAGGGTCGGCTTAGTTTATCCAAAAGGCAAGGCAATACTATATTATGATCAAGATGATGAAGAAATTCTAAATAATTTTGAATCAGACTACCTTATTCTTGAAGGGTTTAGGGAGTATAAATGCCCAAAAATCCTCTGTGCTAGAGATGAAGAAGACATTATTAATGATTTAAGGGATGAAGTTTTTTGTATATCTGGCATAATCTCAAATGAGATATCCGAATACAAGGGGATGCCAGTAATTAACTATGAACAAGTTGAAAAAATAATAGAAATAATTGAGAATCTATAACTTCTCAATGCATTTTTCAAGAGTCTCTTTTGTTTTAAGGTATTCGGATAGAATCTTTTCTCCAAAAGGTGTTAACTCTGAATGCCCGCCACCTTTTCCCCCTCTTGTTTTAGAGATAATTTCCTGGCCAGAGCTTCTTTCAATTGCTCTTATTTTTCTCCAAGCATGTGCATATGAAATATTGTAATAGTTTGCAGCTTCTGAGATAGATTTTAACTCTTTTATTTTAAGCAAAAGATCTGCAGTGCCTTTTCCCAAAATATATCTCTTTTCCTTGTCTTCAAGCCACATTTTAAATTTAGGTATATGTTCCATAGTATCAATCAAAAAAATATCACATAGGCTATAATCATAAATGCTATTAGTATTATTGCAAGAATTATGCTGTCCCTTTGGCTTAGTTTTGCTTTTGGCACTCCATCAATGTCCCTATTTATTTCTTCTTCCATAATAATTACCATTTTTATTTGAAATTAAAAGTATATAACTTAAATGGTTTAGTTAATTGGATTAGTATTTGTTATAAATAGATTTTACAATGTATAAAAATGGTGTATCGACAACAGCGATTATCCATTTTACTATGTACTGACCTATAATTAATGAAATTAGAATGTTTGTGGGAGCTGTACCATAAAATGCTATTGTGATAAATATCACTGTGTCTACGAGCTGACTTATCATAGTTCCCGCATTATTCCTAAGCCAGAGGTACTTTGGATATTTATTTTTGAAGAAAATGAAGATTTTTACATCAAGATTTTGAGAAACTATATATGCAATCATTGACCCAAGAACGATTCTTGGTACTATCCCAAATATTGACTCAAATGCGGCCTGCCCCTGCCAAAACGGTGCTGGTTGCCATTGCACTGCTACCCAGATTGAAAGAACTAAAACGATGTTTGAGATAAATCCTATCAAGACTGCTTTGATCGCCTCTTTTTCAGAATAAAGTTCAGAAAGAAAGTCAGTCAGTAAAAATGTCGTAGAGTAAACTAAGACTGCAGCAGGGACTGTAAATGGCCCAAAAACGACTATTTTGGACGCAATTATATTAGCGACAACTGTAAAGCTTGCAAACATTCCGATAATGTATTCTACGCCATATCTCTTTGCAATAACTGCCGAGAAAGATCCAATCACAAGTGTCAAAAGCATCCAGACTATAATTTCAATCATAAGCGAGCCTTCTATTTTTTTTATATTAGTTGATTTAAAGATTTTTCACGTTGTCAGTTTTATTTAAAAATCCATAAGGAATCAAGAAAGGTACTCTCGTTGTATAATCTAGGTATCGCTCCCCGAATAAAGCTATCATCGCCTTTTCTTCTTCTTTAGACATGTAAATAACAAAGATTGTGATTAACAGGGCAAATTCAAAATATAATAAGTAAGGGCTTGCAATGATGAATCCCCACACAGCCAATAGCCATGAAAAATACAGAGGGTGTCTACAAATAGAGTATGCCCCATCATAGAAGAATACCTTTGGAGTATCCAATATACCAAAATATTGAGGTAGTCTATCAGCTTTTGATATTTGAAGTGTTACATAAAAAGATAACCACATAGCTATCAGAGGCGGGACTATTCCGATAAGACCTTTTATGGGGGTAAACAGTTCAGGTGTTATTTTTCTGTATAAAAATACAAGATACAAAGTAAGGCCCAAAAATAGGAGTGAGACGGGTATTCTTATCAAGGTGTATGAGGAAAGACTTAAATTAAATTTTGAGGTTAATGCTTTCTTAAAAAAGTCTTTTGCAGTGGCAGAATGCCATATGCTAAAAATCATGAAAACAAATAAAACTAGTACATATTCAATCATAAAATCACATTTAAAGTTAATTCAATTAAATTAAAAAGGTTTGCTTAGAAAATTAAAGAAAAAAATTAAAAATTAATATTTTATTTTGGTATTGCGCCAAAGAACTTGGTGTACCATGCTTCATACAAGAAGTAGTATAGTATCAAGGATACAAATAGTCCTATGAACCATGTCCACATTCCAGCTGCAGGTATTAAAAGAGGTAATCCCATGGAAACTACTATTCCAACGAACATTGAAACAGCACCGACCATGTTAACTCCATGAATCTTTGCGTACCCAAGGTACATCGAACCTAAGACACCAAGTAATAAGACTGCTGTTGTAATCCACGAGGGCCATCCTGTTCCGAGGATTAATCCCTTAGTTGAGAAGTATATGATCAAAGCTGCACAGATTGCTAAGATTACAGTCATTATTGGATTTGCAGTCTTCTTGAAATCGTAGTATCCGTCTTTCTTGTATATGTCGTCTAGCTTAATTGTTTGCTTTCTCACAAGCCAGAAATCAGCCACTACTACACCTGCTACTGGTCCAAGGAATGCTCCGTATCCTAATAACCATGTCCAAATGTATGCATTTGGATCTGCCAAGAATCTCCAAGGCTGCATTAGTATACCTACCAAGCTTATGATAATAGTTGTAACTTCCCAGTTTAGTTTCTTTGGATATACGTGCATTACGTCGTTAATTGGAGCGACCATGTTTGCTGCAATATTTGTTGTAAGTGTTGCTAATATGACGAATATCAATCCAACGTAGATGAAAAATACGCTTCCAGTTTTAATCATCAAGGCTACAGGATCCCAGATTGCGGTGCCGTATATAACGACGGTTGCTGATGTAACTGCTACTCCGATAAATGAGTATAAGGTCATTGTTGTTGGCATTCCAACTGATTGACCGATATACTGAACCTTCTGATTCTTAGCGAACCTTGTCAAGTCCGATATGTTAATAGCCAAAGTTGCCCAGTATGCCACCATTGCTGTTAAGAATGCTGGCCATATTGCAAAGGATGCTGTTGTTGGCTGGCTTAAAATCGGCCCCCAACCACCTGCGTTCGAATACCCCCACCAGAGTAAACCTAGTCCGATGAGTAGTAATACAGGTGCTGCAAGATCGTTTAACCATTTTACACCTGGTGCAGATTTACCGGGCGAAGAGTAGTAACAAATTGCAACTGTCATTATCCATGAGATCATAAAGGATATGACTGTGTGCGTATTTAGCCCGAAAAAGGGAACAGTTCCTGCCATTCCACCGTATCCTAGAGGGCTCAATTCGACTAATATACCATCAATTGCAAATGCCATAATCATTGTCTGGATTCCAAACCATCCTATAGCAACGATAGCCCTTAGCAAAGCTGGAATATTGGCTCCATAAATACCAAATGCACTTCTCAAGAAAACAGGAAACGGTATGCCGTACTTTGCTCCGGCGAAGGAGTTAAGAACCATTGGAATCAATACTATAATTTGACCTAGAGCGATAGTACCAACTACGACTGCCCAGTTGAATCCAGCGTCAACCATACTTGCACCTAGCATCCATGTTGGAACACATACTGACATTCCTACCCATATAGCAATGTACTCGTAGTATCCCCACGTTCTTTTTGCAAAGGGAACTGGTGCTAAGTCTTTGTTGTAAAACTGAGAATCAGGCATTGCTTCAGTAAGTTCGAATCTACCGTCCATTTCTCTAACAATAGACTTTGCCATCTTTTTACCTCCATTTTTTTGCCGAACTTATTGTCGACGTATTATTAAGTATTCCGATATTTAAAAATGTTTTGGTAGATTATTAGTTTAAATGAAATATAATTGGATAAGTGTGTAATAAAATAGCCAATAATCGAAAAACCTTTCAAATTATGTTGAAAATGTAATTTCAATGAAATATATCAGGATAAGATTACTTAGACTATTGTTGAAATCTAGAAAAATTTATAAAACTAGGAATATACAATAAATTGTGGCATCGACAATATTAATTAATTTGATTTTTACTGTAATAATATCTGTAATGGCTTACTTAAAATATCTAAGAGCAAAGAAAGACATTTACAAATACTTTGCAATAGGTTTTGCACTTTTTTCAATTCCTTCTCTCATGAGTGTATTTAGAATTTTGTTTTATGGAAGGAGTGAAATAGATCTGATAATCAACATCATAGGATACATTGCAATTATCTATGGATTAATGAATAGATAAAAAATTTTTAGAAAAAATTTGGTAGCGGGGAGTGGATTTGAACCACTGGCCTGCGGGTTATGAGCCCGCCGGGCACTCCTAGCTGCCCTACCCCGCTAGAATAAACATAAGCGGACCCGGAGGGATTCGAACCCTCGATCTACGGCTTAGAAGGCCGTCGCCTTATCCGCTGGGCTACGGGTCCCGGTGCCTTAGATTATAGTGTAATCTTTGTTGGCTACTTATAAATGTTTCTCTCAAAAATAAAGTTTAAAATTAATGAAGATTAAAGATAATACTCATTTTTTTATCATTTATAGAAATTTTAACAGAATAATATTGAATATTATAAAAATAAATTTATAAGAAAGGCATATAAATTTCAAGGTTAAAAAGATAGATATGTATCGGCCTGCTTATGTTGCCGGGAGTTTTTATCCGGCAGATAAATCATCTCTTCAAAAAATGATTGAAAAGTTTATGGATGCGGCAAAGACAAATATTGATTTTATTGACGAAGGAAGATTTGCAGGCGTGCTCTGCCCTCATGCAGGATACGTTTTTTCCGGCAAAACTCAGGCATATTCATATTATTATTTATCGAATTCACCACCCGAAACTTTTGTAATTCTTGGGCCAAATCACACTGGTTTGGGCCTCCCTGTTGCACTGATGGACAAAGGCTCGTGGGAAACACCTTTTGGAGAAATAAAGATCAATGAAGAGCTTGCATCAAAAATAGTTGAAAACTCTGGATCTATAGGCATTGATTCAGCTGCCCATAAATACGAGCATTCCATAGAAGTTCAGTTACCATTTTTACAGTACATAAAAAAGGATGCAACTTTTGTCCCAATATGTATGGGGATCCAAGACAGAGAAACAGCAATTGGAATAGGAAAGGCAATAGCAAAATCAAGTAAAGAACCTTTAGGTGTAATTGCTTCAAGTGATCTCGTGCATTATGGTAGTCGTTTCGGATATAATCCTGTTAGAGGTAACAAAGAAGAAACTCTTTCATGGATAAAGAGCAACGATATGGAAATACTAAAAATGGCTGAGCATTTTGATATTGAAGGATTATATAATTTCATAGATAGCAAAGACTATACTACATGTGGCTATGGTCCACTTTCAGCAATGCTTTCATGTATGAGAGAATTAGGTGGAAGAAAAGCAAGAATTTTAGATTATTCAAATTCATATGAAACTTCAGGGGATTACAGCACAGTTGTAGGCTACGGTTCGGTGGGGGTCAAATGTTAGTATCTGCACCAGGAAAAATAATCCTATTTGGAGAGCATTCAGTTGTTTATGGAAAAGGAGCAATAGCTTCAGCAATTGATTTACGTACATATACTGATGGGAAACTCCTAAATGAAAAAATAATCAAGATCCACGCAAATGACCTTAAAATACCGGGCCTTAGCATATCATTTTCTGAGGAAGAGGTCTTTTTAGGAACAGATTACGGCAAGGCTGGCTTTGTCGTGTCATATGTAAAATCTGCAATTGAAAGGATATTCACTGAATACGGTTCAAGAAAGGGTTTTGAGATTTCAATAAGATCTGATATCCCCGTTGGTGCAGGGCTTGGATCTTCTGCGGCAGTTGTTGTCCCAACTTTAAAGCTTCTTTCAGAGCTTCTTGAAATGAAGCTTTCAAATGAGAAGATAGCAAGGATGGGAAAAGAAGTTGAAATTGAAGTCCAGGGTAGTTCAAGCGGAATTGATCCTGCAGTTTCAGCACTTGGTGGCGGACTTTATTTTAAGAAAGGAAAAATCGAGAGATTTTCTGCCCCAAATCTTCCACTGATAGTTGGATACACTGGAGAGAAGGGAAGCACTAAGATTCTTCTTGAAAAAGTAAAGACAATGAAGGAAGACTACCCAGATATAGTTGACAATATCATGGATGCTATGGGAGAGATAGCAAATAGAGGGAAAAAAATATTGAGCGAAAATGGGGACCTAAAAGAACTGGGTGCTTTGATGAACATCAATAACGGTCTTCTCGAAGCAATTGGCGTTTCGACAAAAGAGCTATCTGAGCTTGTTTTCGCATCAAGGATTTCTGGTGCTCTCGGTGCAAAGATAACTGGTGCCGGTGGTGGAGGATGCATGTACGCTTTAGCACCGAATAAACAGAGGGAAGTTGAAACTGCGATAAAGATTTCTGGTGGTATACCCATTAAAACTAAAACAACGGATGAAGGAGTAAGAATAGAGCATGGGTGAATATTTATCCTATATTATTAATGAACGGGCAAGGAACTATTCTCTTAGTAAAACTTCAACGGATTTTGTTTCAAATAATGTTGCAAAAAAGGTTAGGTCAATTTACTCTGCTATGCCTGAATATCAAAGAACTCCTTTGGTATCATTAGACAATCTCTCTAAAAGGATAGGTGTTGGAAAAATTTGGGTGAAGGATGAATCCTATAGATTTGGCCTTAATTCGTTTAAGTCTCTTGGAGGCGTCTATGCGATTTACAAGACATTGGAAGAGATGGCCCCTAGGAGTATCTCAATCTCAGAGATATTTTCACCTTCGTTTAAGGAAACTGTTGGTGAATTGACATTTTCAGCTGCGACAGATGGAAATCATGGCCTTGGAGTTGCATGGGCTTCAATGAAGCTTGGACAAAAAGCTATAATATATCTCCCAACGGGCACAGCTTCACAAAGAATTGAAGCCATAAGAAAGACTGGGGCTAAAGCAGTCGTGATAGATGGGAACTATGACGATGCCGTAGAGAAGATGGCAAGAGATGGTGAAAAGGAAGGTTGGCAAGTAATGTCAGACACTGCATGGGAAGGCTATCAAGATATACCTGCCTGGATTATGCAGGGCTATACCGTCTTATTTGATGAAGCGATGGAAGAAATAAAAGAAAAAGGTGGAGATATGCCAACTCATGTAATCCTCCAAGCAGGCGTCGGTTCATTTTCTGCTTCAGGTATTGGTTACTTTAACTCCATATATGGAAAGAAAAGACCTATCTCAATTATCGTTGAGCCAGATAATGCGGCATGTTTTTATGAGTCGATTCAGATTAATGACGGAAAACCTCACAGAGCAAAGGGGGATCTTTCGACCATAATGGCAGGATTATCTTGTGGGGTACCTAATCCAATAGCGTGGAACATTCACCTCGACTATTCAGATATTTTTGTTTCTTCTAGAGATGAACTTTCTGCCCTTTCGATGAGAGTCTTGGGAAATCCTTTGAAAGGTGACAAAAAGGTCATTTCAGGAGAAAGTGGTGCAATTGGGCTGGGGGTCCTAATGCACATCAAAAAAGATTTAGAAATTGGAAATGATTCAGAAATTCTATTAATCAGCACTGAAGGTGATACAGACCCCAAAGGATATCATGATGTTGTGTGGGGAGGGAAACTCCCCTCGAGACTTCCTACAGAGTCAAGATGATAATGGCTCCAATTGCCATCAATGCAATCCACCATATTTTTTCATGACGAAATATTTTTGTCCCGTCAAGTGGCCCAAATGGTAAAAGGTTGAATACACCAATAAATGCACTGACATATGCAATCTGCGCCAATAGAGGGATAAATGTAAATCTAAACAATGCAAGAGTGGAAACTGCGACTATAATATTTGCAAGAGGTCCTGAAAGAGATATCTTCGCATCTTTCTTTTCATCTGTCAATCCATAAATGTAGACTGCACCAGGTGCCGCAAATACTATTCCAAGGGCAAATGACATCCCCAGAGCAAGTAAAAGCCCAGTCTGCCAAACATGAAACTGTGCAGGATATCCGTATCTAATTGCAGTGAATTTGTGTGAGAGTTCATGAATCAAAAATGCTGCCCCAACTATCACAAAATATTTTGGGAGTGTTGATATAAAAAATATTATTCTGTTGACACTGCCCAATGCAAATGCACCACCACTGAAGGCGAATCCAAATGCAAGAGATAATACTGACCACGCAACTAAAAGCTCAATAACTTCTTTTTTATTAAAATTATACATCTATTTCACCTAAGTATCGTTTTATCCCAGAAACATGACCTGCTCCCACGATAGCTAAAACCTTTTCTTTCTGTATTCTTTTTAAGTTTTCTGCCATGAATCTATCCCGCTCATCGACAAGCACTTCATATATGTAAGGATATCTATGCTTTATTTCATCAATTAGCTCACCTGAATTTTCGTAAACATAATCAATTGTATACTCTTTGTCTGGAAGAACTGCGTCTTTTAAAATCATGACCTTTTCTTTGAATCCTACTTTCTCTAAAAGCTTCTGTATTGTTATCCTAAGATCCCTATCAATCAATGCGACTGGTATTCCTTGAGACCTAGCCTCAATGGCAGCTTCGATCATTTCTCTACCAGCCACAATTCCCGTGTCAGTTGATATCTTCTTCTGAAGATAAGACATAAATAATAACAAAAAAGCATTTTTAAACCCGAACTCTTTCATTTCTCTAAGCGTTGGCTTTCTATCGTCATTGTGTAAGAGAGCATCAAGTCTTGCAGGATCAAGCTCAAGGGCAACTATATCTGGTTTTTCCTCTCTTATGGCTTCCCGGACTTCAATAACGCTCTTCTCATAGACGTGGGCTGTGCCAAGGATTATATAGGTGGTCTCACCAAGCTTTAGGTACTCCTTCATTTACACCCTCTTTAGCATCAGTATTTCAGAAAATCTAAGTATATCTGTTTTTGAGATGAATCCGACAAGTTTACCATTTTCAAGAACTGGTGCCCTCCCAAGATTTTTTTCTGTAAGTTTTGTATGCAGATCAAATACTTCCATATCAGGAGATGCTATGATGATGTCTTTTACCATGACATCTTCAACTTTGGTATCGATCCATTTAATCCTTGGGACTGACAGAAGCTCATTCGTAGTTATAATGCCAAGAACTTTGTCATCAAAAACAACGGGGTATCCTTTGTGTCTTTTTTCTATCAAGAGTTTTTCAAAATCCTCCATGGTATCATAAGGTGAGACCGTCGCAATGTTTTTTACCATGAGGTCCTTTACCTTAATCCCTTTCAACGCTGAGGACATCTGAGTTGACTGGTATTCCCCCATGCCTCCCATGTAAATAAAAAAGGCGATAATAATAAGCCAAGGATTATAAAAAACACCAACAAATGCAAAAATAATTGCAAGCCCTTGTCCTATCCTAACAGATATTTCTGTTGCCTTGAGATATTCCATCCTTGAAGAAAGAAATGCCCTAAGTACCCTGCCTCCGTCCATGGGAAATGCCGGGATTATGTTAAACAGTCCCAATATGAAATTAAGAGACATCACAATCCTAACTATATCTGTAATGGAGTCTAATTGGATCCAGTTGAAGTCAAAGTACATACTAAGCCCGAAAAGAGTTCCGAATAAAAATAATAGTGCACCTATGGCTATGCTTGTAATTGGGCCAATCACAGCTATTGCAAACTCATGCCCCTTTGGTATAGCCTCCATCTGAGAAACTCCTCCTATTGGGAGAAGAGTAATCTTTTTAATCTTGGCGCCATAACGCCTTCCAACAAGAGAATGTGCCAACTCATGCACTAAAACTGACGCAAATAATAATAAAATGACCAGTAACGGAATGAAGCCAAATATTGCGAAAATCAAAAGAAGCAGTAAGAATGTAATGTGAAGCTCTATCTGTATACCGAATATACTTCCAAACTTTAAACTCCAAGGCATAAATCATCTTTAAGCAACAACACTTATAAGTTTTAGTTTTTGGGGGAGCCAAAAAATTTGTACCCTCTGAGAAATTATACTGCATTGGCTCCCAGACTAAAGAAATTGGGTACATTTATATAATTTTGGTTGATTTGAATTGAATACTAATTCTAATTAGAGATTTATGTTACAATTAACAAAAAATTGAAGAAATAGGTAATGCCTTAAAGAATCGGCATATAAATGCTTGATATAATATGTAAAAGAAGTTTCTTAATGATATATTTAAATATCTCAATACTGTAATATGATTGATATCATGGAATCAAAGATAAAAGATTTAACCATTGAAGAGTTCCGTCTGCTCTTATCGGATACTCTAAAAGAAGTAATGGAAGATTTGAAGGAGGACATGTTGGCTCTTTCAAGTCAGGATTATATTGATTCAATTGAAGAGTCGAGGAAAGATTACAAAGAAGGGAAATTTAAAAATCTAGAGGATATACTAAATGTATAATGTCGTTATCCCCGACAGAGCCTCCAAGGATTTAGAGAAAATTGATAAAAAAACTCAGAAGATAATCCTTTTAAAAATAAAAGAATATTCCTCGAATCCTTTTAGATATTCAACTAGATTAAGTGATACTAGGATTGGAGATTATAGATTTAGAATTGGTAAGTACAGAGTCATTTTTGATATTGATGGGGATAATTTAGTAGTTTTGAGAATAGGCCATAGAAAGAATATTTATAAAAATATATAATAAAAAACAACGGACCAGGGGGGATTTGAACCCCCGACCTATAGCTTAGGAGGCTATCGCCATATCCACTAGGCCACTGGTCCCAAATCGGATTTTATAACATTATATATAAGTTTTTACCATTCATAATGCCGTCTTCGATTTGCTCAGCGATTGGATTTTTGTTTGATATCTTGATTTTTCCAGACTTTGGAACATTAATCTCTTCAAGGTAATCATCCTCTAGGAATATTTTGACACTTTTTCGTGCAAATCTTTTTTCAACATTTATGAGAACATACTTTTCCCTGAAGTCAACATCCACTGGGATTCTGCCCTTTTTACCCTTCTCCTGAGTCTTTTCCATTGGTCTTACATCAATTGAAAATCCTATTGCATTCTCAAGTGCCCTTATGTTTTTTCCTTCCTTACCTATTATTGAGGGAATATCATCATTTTTAACATAAAGAGCAATCCTAGAATCTGATACTGCTTCTAGATCAAATTGTATCCCAAGTTCAGCGTTTAACTTTTCCTTTAGCTTTGATAGAGCTAATTTCTTCATAGGAGATGTTTCTTTTCTCCGGGCTTTAAGGGGCATCACGACGACCTGCTCCCCATATGTGTAAATCTCATAAAGCGGAGTCTTTGAGTAGAAATCCTTTATCTCAACTATCGGTCTTGCAAGGTCAGCTTCACTCATGCCGTGAGGAACTTTTACCAAAAATTCTAATTCTAAGACCTGATTCAATTCTCCGTTTTTTATGAAGATAATAGTGTCAATGAGCTGCGGTATAATACCTAGCTCAATCCTTCCTATGAAACGCTGAATTGCATCGACAGGTTTTGTCGCATGGACAACGCCAACCATGCCCACACCTGCAAGCCTCATATCAGCATATATCTTGAAATCATTTGTGACCCTCATTTCATCAAAGATTGTAAAATCTGGCCTTACTAAAAGTAGTATATCGCCGGTCTTTGCCATATCACCTTCTAGTGCAGTATACTGAGTTATCTCAGGCTGGACATTTAGGTCCCTTGGCTTTTCCATTGTCTTTACTATCTTTTCTAAAGATGCGTAGTACTCTGCTATGGCCTGGGCAAATGTGGACTTACCCATACCTGGTGCACCTGCGATAAGAATTCCTTCTGCAGTTTCAAGCCTCTTCATGAGCTGCTCAGGCAGATTATAATCTTCCAAGCTAAGTTTTTTAACAGGTCTCACAGCAGTTATTTCAAATCTATCTGAAAATGGCGGTGAAGTAATTACTATCCTGTATTCTTGCAACTGGACAACACTCGCTCCTTTTTCATCAAGTTCGATAAAGCTATCCCTTGTAGTTTTTGCTCTCTCTAAGATATCAAGAGAGATTTCCTTTAGCTCATCTTCGCTGTAAATCCTATCATACTTTTCTAAGACTATTGAGCCGGGCTTTCCTTTCTTTCTTGCTGGCATGATGCCATCTTTTAGGTGAACAGATAAGGTTTCTAAATCAAAGAAATCCTCAATCTTTAGTTTTACCTTTTTATATGGCTTTAGAAAAATTGACTGCACCCCTTTGGCCTCGGCAATATCTTTTTGGATTAGGTCGCCTGTTATTAGGGTGCCGCCTAAATCCATTGCGGCCTCCCTGATGATGGCGTCAATATCGCCTTTTTTAGCACCTGCAATCTCATACCTTGTTGGCCTCTTGCCGTAGTATTCCAAAGGTACGAATATCTCCTTTGAAATATTGAATATTGCCTTTAACTCTGCGATGCCAGATATTCCAGAGGATTTCCCCTCGTTTGCTAGATGCTCAACCTCTGCAACTGTGGCTTCAGCTATGACAATTCTTTCTAAATCCTTTACAAAATCAGCATCGCGCAAAAGAGCCTTGAATCTACCGTCAACTACAACGGATGTGTCCGGTACAGCAATCATATGAATCACAAGGGCTAGTAAATTTCTCCCTGTGGATATACCACTATGCCCTCTTTAGAGATGGAAAACGGATACTGCTTTATCTTATGATTTGTCTCCCTCATCTTCCTGATGAATATGCTCCTCTTGTACTCTGCCATCCTGGGCATGGCCTTTTCCCCTTCGACAAGGTGCATTGTGATAACTCCCCTAGTTATGAACTCTTCATATCCAAATCGGGAATAACCGTGGCCATTAATAATCTCAGTTATCAGAATTGAAGTTGCCTTTGTCTCAGTTAAGACCCTTCCCATCATATAGATATCGTCTCGCATGTTTTCAGGTTCTTCAGAGAAGAAAAATGCTGGGAGGGAATCTATGACAATTCTTTTTGCATTAATATCCATAGCTATCTCATATAATTTTGAAAGAAGGGATTTTATGTCGACATCGCTTTTGACGTAAAAGTTTTCATCTGTGGGAACACCTACCCTTAAAGATGCAGCGTCGAGGATGACAATTTTTTTCTGATCTTCGTATTTTTTAAAATCCCATCCGAACTGGAGAGCTTCTCTTCTTAGCTCTTCAGGTTTTTCTTCAAACGTTACATAGATGCCTGCCTCTCCAAAATCCTTGGCACCAGAGTAGATATACTGCAGGGAAAATATAGTTTTTCCTGTTCCTGCCTCACCAGACAATAATATTGACGAGCTTTGAGGTAACCCCCCTCCAATTAGCTCATCGAGCCCTTTAATTCCTGTCTTTACTCTTTCATCCATATTCTCACCTATATTCTTAACGTAACTAGGAAAAATGAAAGTATCATTATGATAAGTCCTAATATAAATACACTAAACGATGTGTTAATAAATGCTTCCTTTCTTATATTTTCCTCTTTTAGTTTTGAAGATTTAAATGCGGTAATAAATGATCCCATGAAGAGTATGCTTGATATTAATAAGAAAACAGATAACGATTCTTTGTACACATAATTTGATATGAGCGCATACTGTGCTAAAAATAATGATGCTGCAAACATTATTATGGATGCATGAAGTATGCTTTGGGATGTTTCGTTCATTACCTCACCCCCACTATAAGGCCGTAAAGGTAGAAGATGTAACCTAAAACCCCTATTATCAGGTAAATGATGTAATGATTCTTATGGTCATTTTCTTCAAGATTATATTTAAACTGTAAAATGATATGAACTGTGTAGAGGAAAATTGAGATTAATATACTTGATGACCTCGCAATCTCAGGGTATGACGCAGGAGAAAACTTCAATAGAGCATTTAAAATATCTGAAGAACTCAAGATAAATATGAACAATAAGAGGTACCCCATGATGCTAAAAGTTTCCCCCATGATGAAGTACATCGTCTTTGATTTGTAGTCGTTTGTGGTGTTATACAAAATGAATGTGATAAGTTCTACTGTGAAAAATAGGAGAATGGCTGTTCCAATCCCTAAAAATAGTACATCTGCCATGGAATCCCTTATATTCTGAATCTATCAAATATTACATTATTATTATTTATACGATACTTTATTCTTTTATAGTTTCCGCTATAAAGCTTGCCAAAATCAACATAAAAAACCTCTTCCCCCATTTCAACGGCCCTTTCCAAGAAGAGCGTAGCTTCGGCCAAATGCCTTATTGATACTTCAACTTCATCTTTGTGCATGCCCTTGTGTAAAAAGATTATTATCCGGGCATTTTTTTCCCTCCCCATTGCAAATAGCCTCTGGAGAAACCGGTAAACTGGAACAAGGCCTAGCGTTACTAATAAGGAAGAAATAGAGTCTATAATTACTGTCGTATCTTTTCCTGTTTCTTCCCTTGCCATGAAGATATTTCTTATGATTTCATCTAAATCGTATGCATAAGAGATGTGGTATTTCTCAGAGCTTTTGATCCCAAGCCTTTCGGTATAACAGTCAATTATGAATTTGGGCTTGAAGAGCTCTCTTATCTCTAGTGGGCTTTTGTCTATGCCCACATATATTAAATCGCCCTTGATTAATTCTTTGCCAAAATACTCTTTTCCAGTTTCTGGCTCTCCTAGAAGAAGTATGTTGTTCTGTTCTAACTCTTTGAGCATAGGGCGATCTCACCCCAAATTTTGTCTATTTCATTTATCGTTGCAACTTTTATGCCGGGAAGGTCAATCTTTGGTTTATCTTTACCAGCATATATTGCACAGAACTTTCCGATCTGCATGAAAGAATCCCTGACTTTGACAGCCATCAATATCCCTTCCATTTTTCTCAATCTTTCAAATAAATCCTCTGCCTTTTTTATAGTGATTGAGTCGATTGCATAAGTTTCAGGAATTATTTCAATGATATAGTAAGTTTCGCCAAGCTTTTTGTGATTTAGGGTTAATCTGTAATTTAGGACATTTCTCAGTTTTTTTAATCGGAAGTGAATTGTAGTGTCTGGGATGTTCGTGAGTTTTGAGATGTCAGTTATTGAGATTCTCGCATTTTCCTTCATGACATCTATAATCTTTTGATCTATATCTTTCATGAAAAGTATTATTTCTGTTACTATTTAAATTTATCGCAATTTAATTTGTTGTTATTGGAATTTAATTATTGGTAATTTTGATTATTGCGAATTTAACGTAGATTACCGAAACACTTAAAAACAATCCCAATCTATTTGTTATTGTCCATATAAAAATGGAGGATGATTAAATGATGAAATTTTTTAGAAAACACAGAAAGGCTGTTTCACCAGTTATTGCGGTCATGTTATTGGTCGCAGTAGCTGTTGCAGCCGTTGGAGCATACTTCATATGGTTTAGATCTTTCCAGACGCAAACTCAAGGTTCAGTTCAGCAGCAAGCTAGTGGAGCACTTGGAACAGGATTGCAAGTGGTAAGCTTTGCTAATGACTCTGCATACTACTATGTATCTCTTAGAAATTCTTCATCGGCGACTCTTGATGTTAAGGCTATTAAAAGAGGTACAGATGCTAATAAGACTGTAGATGATCAAGCCGGCATGCCTGTAAGACTACTGCCTAATCAGACTGCTACAGTTTTATTTGTACCCTCAGCGCCAATTCCAAGTGGTAAAACAGATACCTTCACTGTAGACTTTAATTCTTCAACTAGTACAGGTGTTTTAGTCCACACTTACACAGCTTCTTAAAAAATATTTTATTTTTTGAATATTTTTTCTTTTCTTCTTTTTCTAATCAAACTTAAAGAAACTCTTATATATCTTTATAATTAAAAAGCATTGAATGATAGCCTACAAGATGAGGATTATTGACCTTGTCAATGGTAAGTTAAAAAATGACGATATGGGAGGAGTTATCCTTTCTACACCCTTTGGCGAATCCAAGGAAGCAAGAATACTTGGCACTATAATAGATTCATATAGAAACAATGAAAATACCTATGGCTCTGTAACAATTGACGATGGAACTGCAACGACAAGATTAAAAGCATGGCAAGAAAAAATTGAGCTTCTTGACAAATTCAAAGTTGGGGAAATTGTCGATATAATCGGACGAGTTGGAGAATTTCAGGACGAAATATACATCGTTCCAGACATAATAATCCCTGTCACGCCAAACTACTGGATCTATAGAGAACTAGAGCTCTCAAAAAGAATAAAAGAGCTAATGGAGAGAGGATTGTCATTTGAGTACAAAGAAGATAAAATAGATTCCTATACACCAGCTGCACCGGAAATCCCTCAAAAAGAAGAAACATATGAAGAAGTCACTGAAGAGGTGCATATCTCTGAGGTAGAAGAAGCCTTGCAAGAAACAGAAATAGAATCTCTGATGGAAGAAGTTTCTGAGGAAACTCTTACTAAAGACATGACAGAAGACAAAGGCGATATGTCGTTTTACGAAGATATCGATGAAGAAGAGATAAAGGAAAGTATATATAACCTTCTAAAGACCGACCCCAGGATATCAAAATCAGAAATATCAAATGTTTTGAGTATCGATGAGCTTGATGTTGAGCTATCTATAAAAGACTTAATGGACGAAGGCCGAATAAAAACAAAGGAAGACGGGTTTGAGATAATTGAATGATAGGTATGTCCTCTACGCATTAGCCTTCTCTTTCATCTTTGTTTCTGCATTTGTTCTTTTATCCTTTAGCGAAGTAAAGATTCCTGAAGAGCATTTCACACGACTTTATTTCAATACTACAATACTAGAAAAGGATAGCAATACATCAAACTTAGACGGGGTAGAACTTATAATAAAAGATGGCGGACTGTCACTTAACAATAAAGATTACTATTACCCTGGCGATACTTTTTTTGCCAGCGGGAAAGGATACACCATTAATATGATTGACAATAGTTCAATACTTCTCTATAACTATACTAAGAAAACAAATGGATTAATCTATTTCGATTTTACTATTGAAAATATCGAAGGTATTGATAAGAATTATAATTATGATATCTATATTGGCGAAAATAAAGTTCTTGAAGGAAATGAATCTATAAAAAAAGATGAAAAAAAGATTATCCAGAAAGAAATTAAATACAATGAGATGGGAGATTACAGATTAAGGATAGTCTTGGATACAGGTTCAGAAATATACTTTAATTTTTCTTCGGTGAAAGAATGAAATCAAAGATACTTGAAATCCTTGAGAAGAAAGGCAGCTATGTTTCTGGAGAAGAAATCTCAAAAGAAATTGGAGTTTCAAGAGCGGCTGTCTGGAAGCATATCAAAAAACTTAGGGAATTGGGCTATGAAATAGATTCAAAAACAAATGAGGGGTATAAGCTTGTCAAATCCCCTGAAAAGCAGATAGAATTTGAGCTAGAAAGAATGCTTGACACAAAAATTATTGGAAAAAAGATACTATTCTTTGAAGAAATAGATTCAACAAACAACAAGGCAAAACAAATTGCATTAGAAGAAAAAGAAGGAACAGTTGTAATATCGGAGATGCAGACATCTGGTCGTGGTAGAAGGGGGAGAGGGTGGTATTCACCTAAAGGCGGAATTTATGTAACTTTTATACTAAAACCGACTGTTTCACCTGAAAAAGCATCTCAATTGACTCTAGTTTCTTCGTTAGCTCTTGTTGAAACGTTGAATTCAATTAATGGCAATCTTGATGCAAAAATCAAGTGGCCCAATGATGTATTAATATCTGGAAAAAAAATATCTGGCATACTGACAGAGCTTTCCGCCGATATGGAGAAGATAAATTACATAGTTGTTGGGGTTGGAATAAATCTAAATACAGAGAAAGAAATTCTCCCAGAAAACGGGACCTCGTTAAAAATAGAAATGAGAGAAGAGGTATCCATTAAACTATTCTTAAAGAACTTTTTAGAGCATTATGATTCAATTTACCAAGAATATGTAAATGGCGAAATTGGCGAAATAATTAGAAGATGGAAAGATAATTCTGATACGCTTGGTAAAAATGTCAGGATAATAGGCATAAATGAAACTTACGAAGGTATAGCAAAAGATATTGATGAGAACGGTGCATTGATATTACGGAGTGATAACAAAGAAATCAAGGTCTACTCGGGGGATGTGTCTTTAAGATAAATTTACAAAAATTGATTGAAAAAATTATTCATTCGCTGATAATAATTCTATTATTATCTTTATTACTTCGTTAATTTTTTCACTTTTTATCTTTCCCACTCTATAAACGACGATTTTTTCATCGGCTGTGAATATTCTATTTGGCCTTATATTACTCTCTTGATTTATTTCGCCATCTTTAAAATCACTAGAAGATAACAAAATAGCATAATTATCCTTTACTTTTTGGCTAGTAATCTGACATAAAATAATATCATCTCCTGGAGGTGATGCCAAAACTAAAGCAGGTCTCCTTTTTATTGTGTCAAATCAGAGAATGGAAAAGGTACTACTACAACATCGCCTTTCACAAATATGCCCAAGCTTCATCCTCCTCAGGTTTTAGCCAATCTTTTTTCAATGAAGACTCACTAAGAATTGCAGTTTCTGAGATAATATTTGATTTGTTTTTTAAAAAAACTATAAAATCAAATACTTCTTCGAGTATTGGTTCTGGAGTTTTTTCTATTTCTTTTATAACTAAATCTTTAATGTTCATTTAATCCCCAAGCAAGAGATAGTTAATGTAGTATTAATAACTTTGGTTAAATATTTTACGTTTTACCGGGTAAATTATTTAAAGGGTTAGAACTTATTAGAGAATATGAAGAAAGAATCTAAAAAAAATGGGAAGGGGTTTGACCCAAAAGGATTGTTATATTTTATTGTTTTTGCTCTAATAATCGGATACTTCTTTGGGATTCCTATCTACTTTAATTTGAAAGTTCTCTACACATTGTTCTATGAGCAGTTTATTGTAAAGCTATCTCTTTACATGATCGGTGTGGTATGGAGTTTGATCCTGGCACTTATCATATTTTTAATAATGTTCTTTGTGACACCACTAAGAAACATAATAAAGCAGGAGGTCGGAAAGAATATTGCAGGAAAGCTTATCTATCTGCTGTTATTCTTTTTGATCTTCATTTTCATGCCAGTGCCGATGCTTTATCTAAGATATGCCCTTTATTTGCAGCAGCTTCCTGAAATAACAAGGCCCCTTATTATGGATTTCATATACAACACAGAAAGCTTCTATCAAAGCTACCTTTATCTTAATCTGATCAATATCGGGAAAGGTATTCTTTTCATTTTGACCTTGGTGGTCGCATTGCCTTACATAGCTAATCTATTATTAGAAAGGGCTAGGAGACTTGGCAGAGTTTTTGAAGATGGGATAGTAAGAGAAGAGCCGAAGGAAATTGTTCTAGAAAAAACACATAGTACTATAACAGCAGTGATTTTATTCCTGGCTCTACTGGTCTTCTCAATATTTCTGTTCTTCGGTAACGTATTCACATTCTATATTAATAATCCGGATTATGTCAAGTTTGGGATACTAAGCTTCTTACAAATTGGTTGGGTTATAGAATCCTTAATCCTTATAGGTATTGGAGCCATGAACATTGTCGTTTCAAGAGACAGAACAGAACTTGGAATAATGGGTGGCATATCTTTGATAGCGTTGTTCATGCCAGGTATTGTCAAGGCAGCGTTACTTGTGGTGGCACTAGTCTTTATGCCAACTCTGAAAAGCATTGTAGATATGAAATTTACTGAAGCAAACGTTGAAGATTACAAGAAAAGGTTCTTTAGCAAACGTGGAATTATCGCACTTTTGGTAATACTTTTGATAGTTTCACCAACAGCTGCTGCCGGTGTAAAGGGATTTTTACTTGAGAGAAGTGTTGCTGGAAATCCTCTGCTAAACACCCCTTACATTCAAAGAGAAATAGACTCAAACAGATGGGTTTCCTATGTTGAGAATGTTGAGAGGATAAGTGTAGACATATTACCTCAGACAGAAATTAAGAATATGGTGGTGCAGGACTTCTTAGACGAAAATCGTTATCTAATAGACAGGGCCAGAGTCTGGGATTATGTTACAGCATATGTTCTTGCAAGACCGCAACTTGGCCCTAGATATTACCTTATATCAGATACTGACCTATTCCTGGATCCGGAAGAAAAGAGAATTTATTGGGCCACCTATAAAACTATAAAACCAGAAACACCTGTCACAGACAATTTTTACAACAGGAACTTGTTCTATGTTGGAACAGACGATATAATTATCATGGACTCAAACACTAGGCAAATTACAAATATACCATCCAAAATATACTTTGGAGAAGGGCAGCTTGATTATGTCTATTCAAATGGTCTTGAGGTAGAATCTGTGGCCACAAATTCATACGCAACAAATATGTACCTAGCAGAGGACAGGAGCACAAATCTTGGGGACAATCTTCAAACTCTAAATGTCGATACAATAAACATTAGCGGATTAATTTTGTTTAGGCTTGAAGGTTACGGTGTCTGGTCAGAGTACGCATCACTGGATTATGTTCCATATAGATCGGTAGATGAGAGGAATTCTATTTACCTGCCGGCAGAGTTTGAAAGAGACCTCGATAGTTATATAGTATTATACGATAACGAGCCTTACTTCTTAACAGATTACAATTTAAGGCTTGATGCGGGAACTTATATGCCCTATGTAAATCTCGATTACAAGAGAAACGTTGCAAGAGTCCTTACAAACATGGAAACTGGAGAAGTTTTGGTCTATTATGTTGGCCCTGATGACATCTTTAAAGATATATATCTAGAGATATATCCATGGATTAAAGATGGTAGTGAAATACCTGCTGAAGTCAGATCCCAGTTAAGGGCGCCTGATGATTATTTCCACTATGTATCTGATGCCTATACAACTTACCACATAACAGATCCAAAAGAGTATATCGAGGCGACAAACTTCTATGAGTTTGATCTTGGGGATAGTGTCGGAAGATACACTGATTTCATATACAACATCATTGCCAAAAATCCAAAAACTGAGAGTTATGAATATGCGGCATTTTTACAGATGATCTTAAGGAGGGCTGAATCAAGAGAACTTACAGCCTTAATGTATGGTTACCTTGATGATGAAAACTCAGAGGCAAAGTTCTATGCCATTGACATCTCAGCAGAAAAAATCACAGGTAAGAGAATTACACAGGAATTCTTGAACAGTCAATATCAGGAAGAGTTTAGACTTTTGGCAGAAACTAAAAGACAGGGAAATATGATTCTCTACCCATTTACATACAAGGAGAGGACGGTACCGTTATATCTCCTCTCAGTTTACGTACAAAGGGCGGAATCTGTAAATCTATGGGACATAGTCGCGATAGATCCAAGGTCAATGACATTTGGTAGAGGCCAGACTGTTGATGATGCTTTAATAAATCTCTTTTCAAAGATAACTGTTGCTCCTGTAACACCTACAACACCCACAGACGGAGGGCCTGTTGTCGGACCCACACCGACAGGCGATAAAGAAGACCTAGTTGCTTCTTTAATTAAGATATATATCCAAAGAGAATCTTTACAACCGGGCTCTGCTGAGTACAGGAGACTTACTGAAGAGATTGTTTCGCTCCTTAAACAACTTGAATCCCTAGAAGGATAATAAAATGATCTTGAGCGGAAGAAAGATATCCAAGGGTATAGCAGAAGGTGAGGTATTGAAAAGTACCTCGCCAATTTCTTTTCTTGGAGGGGTTGACCCTAAAACAGGAATAATAACGGACAAAAATTCCAATGCGTGTGGAAAGAGTATAAAAGATAAAATTTTTGTCTTTCCAATGGGTAAAGGCTCAACTGTTGGATCCTATGTTATTTACCAGTTGAAGAAGAATGGTGCGGCCCCTCTTGCAATAATAAATAAAGAAGCAGAAACAATAGTTTCAGTTGGCGCTATAATTTCAGACATACCGATGATTGACAAGATAGAAATTGACAATATCGAAGAAGGAAAAAAAGTGAAGGTCAATGGTGACAAAGGAACAGTAGAATTAGTTTTTTGATTTTTATGCTTTAAAGTAGTAATATTCGCCTGATGACTTCTGCTCCCGGTCTTTTTGTGAATCAATCTTATTTGATCTTGGTCTTCCAGACTCGGGCTCTCTTCTAAATGTTATTCCGATCTCTTTTAAGAATCTATTCATTCCATCACGAAGCGATAACGGGGGGGAAGCTATCCCAGATACACTAGGTCTTCCAGAGAATACTATAGCCTTATCTGAAGTGTAGTCTAAGGAAACTAAGTCGTGCTCAACTATAATTGCCATGAGCTTCTTGTCTCCAATAAATCGCCTCAATACCTTTGAAAAGTTAAGTCTCTGCTCAATGTCAAGATATGCTGAAGGCTCATCAAATAGGTATAGGTCTGCGTCTTGGGAAAGACATGCGGCAATTGCCACCCTCTGCAATTCTCCGCCAGAAAGCTCTGAAACTGTATTATCAATTATTGGGTCTATTTCTAAAGGTCTTAGTATTTCTGCCTTGTAAATATTTGTGAAAAATTTCTCCTTTGCAACCTCTGCTAAAAGGTTTCTTACAGTTCCTTCATAATCTCTTTGGATATACTGTGGCTTGTAGGATACTTTCAACTCAGTCTCAAATTTGTTTCCATTGTCAGGTTCTAAGACTCCAGCAAGTATTTTAATAAAAGTACTCTTACCGGTAGCATTTGGCCCAACAATTCCAATGACTTCGCCTTTATGTAGGGAGCCACCATCAGTTTTGAGTGAAAAGCTGTCATAGCTCTTTTCAAAAGATGGGTACTCTAAAAGAACCTTTCTTAATTTTGAGGATTTGTCTTCCTTTTGATAAAATTTAATTGATTCTTCCCTAAATCTAACATTATCTTCCTTTATGTAGCCATCGAGATACATATTAATCCCAACTCTAACACCAAGAGGCGTTGAGACTATCCCGTATACTCCTGGCTGCCCATAAAGAATATGGATATGATCGCTCAAATAATCAAGAATTGCAAGGTCATGCTCGATCACGACAACAGTCTTTTGCTCTGCAAGATTTCGTATTACCTTTGCGACGTTTAATCTCTGCTTTATGTCAAGATATGATGTAGGCTCGTCCAAAAAATAAATGTCGGCGTCTTTAGATATTGAAGCAATCATGGCAACTCTCTGTAATTCTCCCCCACTTAAAACAGAAATATCCTTATCAAGAGCATCTTGTAAATCAAGTTCACCAATAAGCTCTTTTGCAACTCCTCTTTCATCGACCTTGTCAAGGAGATCTGAAGTATTCCCTTTCACGACTTGAGAAAGTTTATCCACATATTGAGGCTTTAAGGAACTCTTTATATTTTTGGCTTCAATCTTTTCAAAATACCCTTGAAGCTCAGTTCCTCTAAAATAAGAAGTGAGATTTTTCATCTCTTTTGAGGCATAATCTCCCATATTGGGGTAAAGCTCTCCAGAAAGAATTCTAATTGCTGTTGTTTTTCCAACACCATTTTGACCTATGAGACCCAGTACCTTTCCTTCTTTTGGTATCGGCAATCGATATAGCCTAAACGTATTTGGCCCATACTGATGTATTGGCTGAGAAAGTTCTTCGGGCAAATTGACTATAGAAATCGCTTTGTAGGGGCACTTATGAATGCATATACCGCACCCAGTGCACAAGACCTCAGAGATAATAGGTTTTTTTGTTACTTCGTCTATTATTATAGTCTCTTCATTCATCCTGGGCCCGGGACAATAGTTAAGACACAATAGATTACACTTTTTTGGTTGACATTTATCGTAATCTATTACAGCAATTCTCAAAAGATCACCTGAAAAAAAAATAATATATTTATGAGTTAAATATAATTATCCAAAACATTAGCCAGCTCCCAATAAATGAGAAGACCCCTGATTTTAAAATGCTGCCTCTGTTTGAGTATTTTGCCATATCAACACCTACAATCTTGACAAGATACTGTGAAACATAGAATATAACAAATGCTAAAGGAACAGTAACAAGATTAGGTAGGGATGCGACCCCAGATATTACGCCTGCTATGAGCCCAGTTACAGCAAAAACAAGCCCTATTTTATGATTGTCATCCATAAAAACTCACCATTTAAAGAGATGAGAAGTGTTACATTTAAAAAGTTTATTATCATCCGGGCCAGTTTCTTATAGTTTTAGAGAATTCGTAAAATTTATATTGAAATAGTGTTATCATGATTTAATGAAAAGATTACTTGTAGTGCTCCTTTTGTTAGCTTTTGCTCTTCAGCCTGTGAGAGGTGATTATGTCGACCTTATACTTTCTTACCCTGAAAATGTAGATAAGGGTGAAGAAATACAAATTACTTTTGAAATAATAAACCAATCAAATGAGATGCTCTGGGACGGGAGGATAAGTATTGAAGATTCACTTATGGATAAATACAAATCAGACATCCAATCTGAGAGAGACTATCAGGCTAATCCTTTCAGATTCTCAACTGTTGGGCCTGGCAAGAGTTTCAAAGAAACGTTTGTTTTGACATTTAGTAAAGACTTTCCATTAAATGAAGCAAGTTTTAACATTTTATTGAAATGTGGTAAAGGCCCATGTAGAGGTGGTTGCAAGCCCTTTTACTTGGAGAAGAATGTAACTGTTAAGCTTAATAAAAAAAGGGCAGAAGTTGTCCTAAAATTAGATGTTAATGAGTTCACATCGTATAGGGGCGAAACTTTGGAAATACCCTTCACCTTAGAAAATGTTGGGGGGCTCCAGATCAAAAATATCAAAGCGGAAATTAAAGGGGATATATTATCGGATAATACTGTCAATATTTCTGCAATTAATCCTCAAAGAGCGGCTTCTGGTAGACTGTTTGTCTCAATTGATGAAAATAATTCTAAAACATCCTTTAATCCTCTTGTTGTGATAAGATTCCAAGACCCCGAAGGCAGAGAAGGGGTGTTATACCAGAACATTTCTATAAATGTAATTGAGAAAGAAAAGATAGAAGAATCAAATGCATCTGAAGTTAAGGAGATAACAAACGAAGCCAAGACGCCCCCTTCCGGGATATTCTATTTTTTCCTGCTTTTGTCAATTTTTGCAGTTGTTTTAGTAATTATCTTTTTAATGCTCCTGTTTAAGAGATAATTTTTTAAATAATCCTATCCTTTTTCATAAAGGTGCTTTATTGTCCTATGAACTTATACGTACTACTGACTCAATATGTCCGATATGCCAAAAAAGAATTAAAGCAGATATCAAAGAAGTTCAAGGACAAATCCTAATGGAAAAGGAATGCCCTGACCATGGTTTTTTCTCAGACGCTCTTTCAGATGACCCTGAATATTACAAAAGATTAGATCGACTTGACCAAGTTGCAGAAAATTCTGTTATGAAAACAAAAAACAAAAATAAAGGATGCCCTTATGATTGCGGCTTGTGTGAGGATCATTTGACCCCATCGATTTTTGTTAATATTGATTTGACAAATAGGTGCAATATGAGTTGTCCAGTGTGCTTTGCAAGTGCAGGTGCAACTAAAAAATTGTACGAGCCTTCCTTTGAAGAAATTAGAAAAATACTTGAAAGCATGACTTCAATAAAACCAAATCCTCCATTTGCAATACAATTTTCAGGTGGCGAACCGACATTAAGAAATGACCTGCCAGAATTAATTCAAACTGCAAAAACTTTAGGAATCTCACAGATTCAAGTTGCAACAAATGGAAAGAGATTTTCTAAAGACCCCGAGTACTTAAAAAAAGTCATTGATGCCGGTATAAACACTTACTATCTTCAATTTGACGGATTAAACCCTGCTTCATATATCAAATTCCGTGGATATGACACTTTTCCGGAAAAGAAAAAAGCTATAGAAAATCTAAGAAGTTTTGGGGAAACTAGTCTTGTTCTTGTTCCCACTGTTTCAAAAGGCGTAAATGATCAAGAACTTGGTGACATAATATATTTTGGGCGAGACAATTTTGATGTTATTAGAGGGATTAACTTTCAACCTCTTTCCTTTTCTGGCCGCGCAAGAAAGGAAGAAATGAAAAATTCCAGGATAACGATAACAGATCTAGTAAGACTTATAGAAGATCAAACAGATGGAGAAATCGGAAAAGAAGACTTTTACCCAATTCCATTTGTAGTTCCTGTATCCAAGTTTGTTGAATCTTTGAAAGGGGCAGATATGCCTCATTTTTCAACACACCCGCAATGTGGTGTTGCAACATACGTGTTTGTAAAAGATGGAAAGATAATACCAATTACTCGATTTGTGGATGTTGAAGGGTTCTTTGAGTACCTTAAAGAGAGAAATCAAAGTATAAACTGTGCGGGAAGAATAAGAAAAAGTATTGAGATATCTAAAATCTTAAAGGATATGAGATCTTTTATTGATAATGAAAAAATGCCAAAAGATTTCAATCTTTTAGAAATTACAAAGGGCATTTTAAATGGCGGAGGTAAGGAATACCTTGCAAAACTTCACCATAAGTCACTATTTATTGGGACTATGCACTTTATGGACCCCTTTAACTTTGATTTAGATAGGGTAAAAAGGTGTGCAATACACTACGCCCTGCCTGACGGCACATTTATCCCTTTTTGCAGTTACAATTCGATTCATAGGGAAACTATCGAGAAACGGCTAACTACGCCAATTGACGAATAGTATTTCACCGAAAGATATTTATTAGGCCCTTGAATCTTCAAGATTGGTGAGTATATGAAAAAAGCAAGTATTGTATTCGCCCTGATATTTTTAATTTCAGTTGCTACATTCTCAGGGTGTATTTCACAGAAAGAAGAAAATGGTACAGATGTTAATACGACGCCGGTGCAAACTGGCAAAACAGTATCCTATCTTAAGGCTAGAATTAATATTTCACAGCCATATGATCTTTCAGATTTAAATTCATCACGACAAAAAGTCGTCATAATTAGGGACAGTGGTATTAGACTTGAAGCAATAGTCACATTGTATGGTGAAACCTATCCATTTGACGATACTGTCAGGATACCTATTGTAGAAACAGAAGAAGATGCAGTAAAAGTTCTCAATAGCTTCCCAGATGACGTTTTACCCTATGTTATAGGAATGGAATTAGATGAAGGGATATGGGGAACTGGAACGGTCCACTGGACTGAACATATGCGTAACAATATTGCATTGAGATATGCAAAAGAAGACGCAGATTATAACTTATATGGAACCGCCTTCTTAATAATGAAAGACCAAAGAGACAGAATTAGAGTTGATGAAAGTCCATATTTAAATATGGGTTATGAGTACTGGTGGATGCAAGGTGCTACTGAAACTCTATCTACAAGTAAAGCATTGGGTTTTGGCCCTTACACGACACTATATGCTTCACTAATGAGGTCTATGATGGTCCCAACAAAAGTAGTATACGGACTTTACTATGACTTGGAAGAGGGAGGTATATGGAAACCATACTCTTGGAATGAACTATACTTTAACGGGAGATGGGTACCTGTTGATCCCTATAGGCAGCAGATAGGCACTTTATCAAGATACTACTTGACATTAGACAAGACTGTAGACCTACTAGAACTCAATAATGATTTTGCTTGTTATAGAAGCGATTTAGAAGGAAAAGGTTGTAAACCTTTCATGATAGAGATTCTAGAGCAGGGAACAGTTTTAGAAAGTGAAATCAACAACTAAAATCTTTTTTAATTTAAATATTTCTTTATTATATCAACAATTTTTTCGGCGAGTTTTTCTTTATCATCTAGAGGTAAGTGGAACACCTTTTTTGTTTTGTCTATGATAAAGACTTCATTTGTTTTAGACTCAAATCCCCTCATTTCTTTTCCAACATCATTTGCAACGATTAAATCCATATTAGAGCTTTGGAGCCTGTCATATGCCTTTCGTATAAGCTGATCTTCTGAAACGGAATATTCTGCTTTAAATCCAACTATAAAGGACTTTGAAACTTTTGAAAACTCTTCTATTATTTTTCTGTTTGGGGAGAGCGTAATATTAAAAGGTTGATTTGAAGAAATCTTTCCAGATGCACAATTATCAACGTGGAAATCAGATGTTGCGGCTGCAAAAAGGGCTAGGTCCACTTCTTTATTTGAGATGACGGCATTTAACATCTCTTCATAAGTTTCAACTTGATGAGTTTTTACACAGGAACTCAATTGAGTAGGCCCTAAAATTAAAGTTACTTCGGCCCCCCTCATATCAAACTCTTCAGCCAATTTTATTCCCATTAATCCACTACTTTTATTTGTGATAAATCTAACATCATCAATCTTCTCAATTGTAGGGCCTGCTGTTACCAAAACTTTTTTGCCATGAAAATCTTTGACATATAATTTTTTTATCACTGCTGTTACAATGTCATCGATTTCAGGAAGCTTTGCCTTGTTTTCTTCGAATTTCGGGGTGAGAAATTCAATGCCATATTTTTTTAGCTTTTCAATATTTTCAAGAATGATAGGATTCCTATACATTGAGCTATGCATAGCGGGAACTATGATAATCGGAATTTTGCCTAATCCCGTGGATACAACTGTTGTGACGGGTGTATCATCGATTCCGGATACTATCTTTGAAATTGTGTTTGCTGTTGAGGGTGCTATAAGAATTAAATCACATCTCTTATCGTGTTCTCCAGCATAAGAAACATGCTCTATCTTGCCAGTTATTTCATCAACAACTGGATTTCCAGTGCCAAACTCAAGCGCGTATGGGTGGATTATCTTTTTTGCATCTTGACTCATGACGACGTATACCTCTGCCCCATGCCTCATGAGCTCTCTAGATAGTTTAACTGATTCAACTGCGGCAATACTCCCAGTAATGCCCAACACAATCCCTTTTCCAGCCAACTTACTTGACTTACTCCCCTTTATCGACTTTCTATGCATCATCATAGAAATAGCCTAAATCTTTATAAAAATTGTTATTATGCAGATTAAATAGGTGAGTAAATGACTAATAATCTCTTAGTATATGACACAAAATATGGATCAACTGAGGTAATAGCGAGATGGATATCTGAGGAAATAAAAAATATTGTCGTTAAAAAACCGTCAGAAGTAAGTTCTATTGACGAGTACCCATTGATAATTATAGGTTCGCCCGATTACGATGATAAGCCTCTGAAAAGTATAAGTGAATTTATAGAAAAATTCAATAAGGAACTAAAGCAAAAGAAGATAGCAATTTTTGTCGTGTGTAATGATATCGAGGAAAATGAATATCAAGGTAAACAAATAGGCGGCAAGTTCAATCTTGAGATACTGAAAAGGGAACTTCCAAAGGAAAATATCATCTTAGAGGAAGTATTGGGTGGAGTATTCAATCCTAAAATCCTTGACGAGCAAGATCAGGAAAGAATAGTGAACTTCTTTAAAGAAATTGGCAAGCCAATTAGGAAAGAAGATCTAGTTTTCATGCCAGTGTTGAATAAACTTGATAAAGACAAATGCAAACAGTTTATCAGTAAGCTTAAGGCAGTATAAAGGCGTTTTATGTACAGTTCAGAATGCTATGTTCCTTCACATATAACTGGCTTTTTTGTCCCCTTCTTTAGTGATGACTGTTTGAAAACAGGCTCAACTGGTACAGGGGTATCGCTTTCTTTGGGCGTCAATACTAAAATTAATGTGATGGAAGGTAGAGGCTCAGTTGACATCTATCTAAATGGCACTAAGAAGAATAGTGCACCGGTGTCATTGAACTGTATAAATTTAGTTAAAAAAAAATATCTCAAATATTTTACCAATAAAGATATATTGATACAGCATGAAAGTGATGTTCCGGTTGAATCTGGATTTGGGGCATCTGCCTCAGCTGCCCTTGGAATATGTTTTTCAATTAAAGATATGATAAAAATGTCTCCTGAAGAATGTATAAAAATTGCACATGAAACTGAAGTTAATACACTAGGTGGTCTTGGAGATGTAGTGGCCGAGGTAAAGGGGGGTATTGAGATAAGGAAATCCCCGGGTGTAGATGGAGAAATCGAAAATATACCTTCAAACGGTCTAAAAGTAATTGCAATAAGCCTTGGTATGAAAAAGACGGAAAGTGTCTTAAAAAATCCTGAAAAGGTCAAGATAATTGAAAAATGTGGAGCTAAATTATTAAAGAAACTTATCAGTGAGCCCACTGTTGAAAGGATGATGGAGTGCTCAAAGAAATTCACATATTCAACTGGGATTATGCCCAAAGAAATTCTGGATTTAATCGAAATAGTTAGTGAGATTAATAGTTTCAATGCTTCAGGCATTATGATCGGAGAAGGAGTATTCACATTTATTAATGAAGAAGATGAAAAAAAAGTATTGGAAAGTTTAATAGACATTAAAGGAGACTTTATTGTCTCCCCAATAGCATTAGGATTATTATAGGTGCTACAGATGGATATATCCGAAAATCATCCACGTTATGAGTCTCTTATATTGAGAGAGAAGGTAAAAGACTGCCTTAAGGATGGAGTTCTTTCAGAAGTTGGTATAGCGGCACATGGTAGAGGAGAGGCTTTTGACTACTTTTTAGGAGAAAAAACTACCTTGGCAGCTGAGAAGTCAATAAAAGCGGCCGCTATTATGTTGTGTAGAGCAAAAAAACCAGTTGTATCTGTCAATGGAAACATTGCATGCCTCGTTCCAAATGAAGTTGTAGAGCTATCAAAGATTTTACCTTTGAAGATAGAAATCAATCTGTTTTACAGGACACTTGAAAGAGAGATTAAGATTAAAGAAAGACTTGAAAAATACGGTGCTATAGATATTCTGGGTGTTGGGAATAACGCAACTGAGACTATACCAGGTCTTGATTCGCCAAGGGGTAAAGTTTCTAAAGAGGGCATCTTCACTTCTGACGTATTACTTGTACCTTTAGAAGACGGAGACCGGGCTTTGGCACTTAAAAAAATGGGGAAAAAGATTATAGCAATTGATCTAAATCCGCTATCAAGGACTTCCTTATGCTCCGATATAACAATAGTTGATAATGTTGTTAGGGCAATGCCCAGACTTATTCAAGAGATAAAGAAATTTAAAGATAAAGATATTAAAGAAGATCTGGTATTTGACAATAATGAGAATACTAAGAAATCAATTCAAATAATGAGAAATAATCTTCATAGTTGGGAAGAAAAAATTAATGAAAGGTGATTCTATTAGTAAAATAATCCTTCAACTTGCACTAGATATATTGAATCTTGATAGGGCTATTTCTATGACAAAAGAAGCCATTGGCGGAGGAGTTGACTGGATTGAAGCCGGGACGCCTCTGATAAAAAGTGAAGGGATGGAAGCCCTAAGAGAACTAAAGCATATTTTTCCAGATAAGAAGATAATTGCAGATATGAAGACTATGGACACAGGTGATTTTGAAACTGAGATGGCATCAAAAGCCGGCGCCGACATAGTCTCAATCTTGGGGGCTTCGGATGACAGCACAATAAAAGAAGCAATTAAAGCCGCTAAGAAGTATAATTCTGAAATTATGATTGACTTGATCAATGTCAAAAACAAAGTGGATAGGGCGGCTGAAGTTCAGAAAATGGGTGCAAAATATGTCTGTATTCACGTTGGAATTGACCAGCAGATGAAGGGAGAAAATCCATTGCAGGATATAAAAGATGTAAAAGAGGCGGTGAATATTACTATTGCAACTGCAGGTGGATTGAATTCTGAGAACATCCCTGATGTAGTTTCTGCAGGGGCCGATATAGTTATTGTTGGTGGCGCCATTACAAAAGCTTCTGACCTTCTCGAGGCTACAAAAAGAATCAGAAAGAGTATTGACCTTGCAAAACCTATTGAAAGTATAGAATTTAGAAAATACAAAAGAGAAGAGCTTATTGATGCCTTAAAAAAAGTCTCATCTTCAAACGTCTCAGACGCCATGCATAGGGGTGGCGCGATGAAAGGCATACATACAGTTGTGCCTGGACTTAAGATGGCAGGAAAAGCATTAACTGTTAAGACTATGAACGGAGACTGGGCAAAGGTCGTTGAAGCGATAGATTTGGCAGAGAAAGGAGACATTCTAGTGATAGATACAAATTGTGGTAATATAGCTGTTTGGGGAGAGCTTGCAACTTGGAGTTCTGTTACGAGAGGACTTGGAGGGATTGTTGTAGATGGTGCAGTTAGGGATATTGATGACCTAAAAGAAATTCGTTTTCCAGTGTTTGCAAGATATGAAGTTCCTGATGCAGGAGACCCAAAAGGATTTGGAGAGATAGGGTGTGAAGTTATATGTGGTGGCCTTAAAGTAAACAAAGGAGACTATATAATAGGAGATGACAGTGGAGTTGTTGTAATCCCTCAAGAAGATGCGCAAGAGATAATAAACAGAAGCCTTGATGTTAAAGAAAAGGAGAACAGAATAAGGGAAGAGATAAAGAGAGGGTCCACTCTATCAAAAGTTCTAAAACTTAAAAAATGGGAAAAAATTGTAGGATAATTTTTATCTGACGAAATATTTATAAATAATATATTTCTTTATGACATATCATTATATGATATATCGGTGCCTATATGACATTTAGACAAATTCACAATAGGTTTCATTATTTCCACATTTTGGATACATTCGGCCTTTGGTTATTCAGCAAGAAAGAGCTATGCGGTTACGACATAATAAAAGAGTTTGAAATTAGGTCGAAAGGTACTTGGAAACCTTCTCCGGCATTAATTTATCCTAAAATATTAATATGGATATCAGAAGGATTAATTGAAGAAACAAACAAAGGAACGAGGGGTAAAAAATATTATAAAATTACTCCAAAGGGTAATATAAAACTAAATGAGAATATGGGCAATCTAAAAAGAGATCTCCTAGATTATGAGGATTTTCTGGGGGAAGTTTTTGAGGTGGATAAATGAAAGAGCTAAGAGACACTCTATTTGGAAAACTTGGACTTATTGAATACAAGTACAGTAAGATTATAGTGGCCTCAATGTTACTGATAACTATTTTTTTATCATTTGGTGTATTAAACTTAAAGTTTGAATCGGATTTCATGAAAGAACTTCCCCAAAACTTTGACGTTGTAAAGACTCAAAATCTCATTAACAGTGAATTTGGCGAAGAAGAAGGTATTATAATTCTATTGGAAACTGATTTTGATGTTGTAGATGACATAAGGAATAAACAAAGCCTTGAAAGTATATATCAACTTGAGAAAAGATTAAAATCCAGACCCGAGATAATTGATGTAATTGGTCCTGGGACGGTCTATTATTCAATCTTTAGGGGAATTCCTTCAGATGACGTGGCATTGAGGGATGTGGCAAAGACTATACCAGGATTAATATCAAAAGATTATACGTCAGCCATAGTCATGGTCAGGATGAGTGGAGTAAGGAGCGAAGAGGAAATTCAAGCTGCAATTGACATAGTAGAAGAAGAAACTGAAAAAGTACAGTTGTATGGATTGAATTATACCATAACTGGATCCCCTGTGTTAAGTAAAACTATTCTTAAAGTTCTGAGAGAAGATTCAATGAAAACTATGGCCATATCTGCAATAATTGTATTTATATTACTGAGTTTAATATTAAGATTCAAATCATTCTTTGTTATAATTCCACTTATTTGCGGAGTAGTCTGGACAGGAGGAATTCTATCTTATATTGGTATCCCAATAAGTCTCGTGACAACTAGCATTGGAGCCATTGTCATAGGTCTCGGTGCTGAATACGGGATATTTATGGTATTACGTTACAACGAGGAGGCAAAAAAAGATAAGCCAAATGAAGAAAGAGTTGTGGCTATGGTTGCAGGTGTTGGCCGTGGTACAATAGGATCAAGTGTAACAACAGTTGCTGGCTTTATGGCTCTAGCGCTTTCTTCAATGCCTATGATGGTCCATCTTGGAACTGCTTTATCTTTGGGAATAATAAGTTGTCTTATAGGAGCTTTAGTTTTTTTACCTTCAATTATGGCTTTGAGGGAGTGGTAATATGTCCCGTTACGATAAACTAATAAGAGATTTTTCAGATATTCATGGAAAAAATTCCAAGAGGCTTCTAATACTGTCATTTATTATAACAATAATTTTAGGATCTGGGATCTCCCTCATCAAGATAGAACAAGGAGATGATATGAGCCAGTTGCCCAATAATATTGAGGAGATTCAGGTGTTCATGAAGATGGAGGACAAGTTTGAAAGATATAACTCCATTATTGTTGTAATCAACTCAGAAAATATAGGCTCCCCAGACATCTTGAAGGAAGCTTATTTATTGAATCAAGAACTTATGAATGTCTATGGGATAGAAAGCTCTTCTTTTACTCTTAAACTAGATGAGATATATCTGCCAAAAGAAGAGCTAAAGAACAGGGTTGAAGTTTCAGATAATCTTGGATACATGCTGATAAGACTTAATGTCATTAAGGGCGTCGATAATATGAAGGTATATGACGACGTGAAAGAAATAATCTCAAAAACTACATTGAATGTTCAGCCGGGAGGCGGCATAGCAATGGTTAAAGAACTTACAGACATAATCTTACCTGAGATGTCAAAGATATCTACATTTGGGATTATAGGAGTCTTACTTTGTGTTATACTGACATTCAGATCAATAAGATTTGGCATAATGCCTTTGATATGTGTTGGTGTGGGAATAGTATGGATGATGGGAATATCGGGATTTGCAGGAATTTCTTTAAGTTCTGAGTTAGTAGGAGTTATTTCAATGATGACCGGAATTGGAATTGATTTCGCAATACAGACTATAAATAGATATAATCAAGAGCGTACTCCTATAATTTTAGAGAAAATAGTCAGGACTTTAGAAGGTGTTGTTGAGCCTATAGTTGTTTCGTCTATTGTTGCAGGATTTGGATTCATTGCAATGCTTGCGGGGTCTTTATCCATACTTGATACGATGGGAAAGATGCTTTTCATAGGTGTATTTAGCTGCATGGGGGTAACGCTTATATTTCTCCCATCGTTTTTAGTAGTTCAAGAAAAAATATTTGAAGATACAAAAAAATTAATTAAGAAGAAAATGGAGGCGTATAATGAAGAAAATTAGTATGTTTTTAATAGGAGTTTTTTTAATGAGTGTTTTAGCGCCAAGCGCTTATGGAAGCACAGATACGGTGATTTATTCAGGGTACCTTTATGATAGCGAATTTGTCTTTGTTGGACCATATGCTTTAGCACTTACTGACTATAAAAACACGATGGCGTCGTTTATGGTTTTGGAAGGTACTGCACCTGTTGGGCCTTTGGGGGCCTATATCTCAGAAGGTGAGACACTCAAAGTAAATGATATCACGATTACTCTAATCGATGTTTCAAACGTGGGCGTAAATGTAATAATCAAAGGGCCTGTCGGATACAAAATTGGAAGAAGTCAATATGAGTTTGTCATTAAGGAAGTAAAAACGAATCCTTTGAATGTAGAGCCTGGAGAAGCCTTTGATCTTGAAATCTTGCTTTCAAATGAGGGATCAATGAAAGCATACACTGTAAAAGCAAGTTTGAATGTCCCTCCTAGTGGCACTGTAATTCCTTTCATGCCAGAGAATACTTCAGATTCTATTTATATTGGGGACCTTGAAGCAAAAAAAGATAAATTACTTTCATTTAATTTGAGAGCAAATGAAAAAATAACAGCAGGAAATTATCCGATGACACTTGTGCTAAACTTTTATGATGGCTCAATGCCATACCCAAGACCTTATACAATTCAATTTGGGCTTCGAGTCTCGGGGAGAACAGAGATAATGGTAGTTAATTTTTCATCTACCCCAGAAAATGTAAGGGCAGGAAACGAAAATATTAAGATAAAAGTAAATCTTGCAAATCAAGGTACTGAAAGTGCAAAGTATGTGAAGGCTTATCTTGATCTAAATGAGCCTTTTTCATTATCAAAATCTTATGAGAGCTCTTTCAATCTTGGAACACTTTCTGGCGGGCAGTCGAAGGATGCGGAATTTCTCATTAACGTTGGTAAGGATGCAAAAAAAATGACATATGCGGTGCCAATGTTTGTTGAATACAGGGACTCTTCAAACAATCTAATTAAGGAAGAGTTTCAATTGAATTTGGATATAAAAGGAAAACCTGACCTAGAAATCATTGAATACCGTCTTTCTCCTGAAACAGTGAGGGCTGGAGGAAGCGCAAAGATTAATCTGACCATACAAAACAAAGGAGAAGAGAAAGCCGAATCAATAATAGTTGAGGCGATTGAAAGGTCAGAACAGCCTTTTGACTTCACATCAAAAAATGATTACATTGGAGTCCTTGAACCAGGACAGAAAGCAGAAGTAGTGTTAGCCACAAATGTCAAATCAACTGCAGAAGAGAAAACCTATCAACTAAATCTAAGGATTAGAGCAATTGGCGACAAGGAAAAGCAGGATTTAAACGTCTACTTATTCCAAAAGAACATTGAAATACCGGTAACGAAATCAGTAAGTAATATAAGAATCTTTGCAATTATCGGGCTTGTAGTTGTATTGTTAATAGGAGGATACTACGCATACAACAATTATATAAAGAAAAAATAATGAATCGATATCGGTGGAAATATGAGAAGAGGCCTAATACTACTTTCAATTATTTTAATCTCTATACTTTTTCCATTTGATGTGGCCTCTTCTTCAGTCCCAGAAGATGCTTTCTTTTTTGATGAAGATGCTGTGAAGTCTATGATAGTTGTTGGAGAAACAGCAACATCATCAGATGTCATCTCTGCTTCAAAGCTTGCATTTCTCATTGCCAATCACCACACTGAAAGAATTGAGAATACTATATATGAAGAGTACAAAGTTTCTTTAAAGAATGTGAATGCTAGCGATATAATAAGAATCGATCCTGGTAACACCACAATAAATTCAATTAAGGTGGCCGATGGATTAAAATCGCTATGGTGGGATGACGGATATAAATATTCATCATTTCTCTATCCCTATGGTGACGGAGATAAAGTATTCGATTATGATGAAACGCATGAAGAGATATTCATAAAGTTATCGGATATTGAGTCCCCTGATGATTATTGTCTTGATTTTAATATATCTGACATAATATATAGGGTATCATTTATCCGTACACCCCTCCAAAGACAGGTATTTGCCGGTTGCAGCGGCCCTCTTTATGATGTACCATATAATTCATATAAAATAAGATTATTTGAGAAAGAGTATCCAATAATAAATAATGGCGTATATCGCTCTAAAGATCAAAATATAAGTTATTTTATTTATGGGATTCCTATTTATTCTCCAGATACCATATTCAAAGTAGGGGACACGAGAGTCTTTGGCTGGTACACTGTAACACTTCTAGACATACACAGCCCAACAACAGAAGAGACTTCTAAAGATGACAAGTTTAAGGTTAAAAGTGGTGGAAGCTTTTCGGGCGAGTACAAAGTTTACCTTAGAGTATCTGACTTCACAGGGAAAAGTGATGATTTCTTAATGGTGATGGATGCTAATAGTTCAAGGTGTTGCACCTGCGTTTCTCTATGCGATCCAAAAGGAGGATACGGCTCCTTTACAACTGTTCCAACAAGGCAATATGAGAATGACCCATATTTCATCTTTGATAGAGGTACACGAGTTATTGATGGGATTGAGGAAACTATATGGTCTATCCCTGTTTTTTATATAGATGGAATAAAAGTCTTTGAAGGTGCCGACAATAGCTTGCTTGCAGCGTTTGATATTTTTTCTTTGAAGGACTATGGGGCTATTGAAGAAACTTCTTGTTGTATGCCATTTGTTACATATCCAAACGACTATAATCTTAGCATCTCCAATCTTTTGGAGGATATTATTGCATTTGGAGTTGATATTAATCTTGATGGAAATCTATCTCCTGAAGAACAACAGATACCTGTATTTGAAACTCCTGGAGAAGAATGTAACGCTTCTATCAAATTACCCTTTCCTTCGCCAGTTTATATAAATCCTGGAAAAGATGGTATATTTGGAACATGCGATGATTATCTAGATATTAATCCCGCTAATCCAAGATTTAAGAAGTGTAATTACGATACAATTGATGTAATTTTGTGTGATAAAATAGATCTCACATGCTGTGACCCGCAGATTGTATATGGCCCAAAGAACTATTTCAAGATAGATATACTTGATTCAAACTACAAGCAGAAGGACGGCGATGGTATAGAACTTGAGGTCAGCCAGAAAAAATCAAAATTATATTTATTCTACGACTCTACAGTTAAAATTGAGCCTGCTTCGCTTATAAAAAGAGACATAGATGTTACTGGCTCCGATAAGGCTATGAAGAATCTCATTTTAATTGGAAATGAAAACAGCAATCTCTTAATAAAAGATTTGTATGACGCAGGTATTTCTAAAGTCGTATGGTCAAGGTCTTTTGGCCAGTGGGAATATCTAAGAAATGTCTTCTATGAAAACAGCGTTTTAATCGTGGGCGGTAGAAACGGTGAGGCCACTAACAACGCTTTGGAAGACCTTATGAAATTATTGTTTGTTTGATTGCCAGAACATCTTTGTCCTAGCATATACTCTTTCAGCGGCAAGAATATCTTTTAAGAGATCTTCCTCATTTTTTCTATCCTTTGTTAGAATTCTTTTAGCTGTTCTTGGACCTATTCCAATCCCTGCTAGAACGATAATCGCCTTTTTCCCATAGGGGAGAATTAAATCTGCAGAATCTTTAATCTCCTTCAAGCTCTTCTTTTCTTCATCATCTATTTTTCCTTTGGCGCCTTTTCGGACTATTTCGAGGTCCTCCCTTCTCCTCAAAATTCCAATATACCGTGCACCGCATTTGGGGCATTTTGGATTATCCTCAAAGTTATTTACAGAAAGGGTCGTCTTCCAGTTTCTGCAGTGAAGGCAAGCAAGTGTAACCCTTTTTTCAAGTAGTCTCTTCTTCAAATATTTTATAATCTCTTTATCAGGCCTTTTTGGATACAAAAGTTCAAATGATGAGCCTTCAAGAAGATATCTTGAAAAGGTTGATGGTTCTTCGTTTTTGCTTATAATAATATTTAGTTTCCCATCTTTCAGATCTCGTATTAATTGCTTTACAGGTTCAATCTCGAGTTTATCGTGGTATAGCTCATTTAATGTTTCTTCATAAAGCGGGGTATTCTTATAGAGTTTTAGTATGTTCTTCATTAAATATTTCTCAGAGTTTGCTCTTATAACTCCAAATCTCTTTGCTATCTGGATCATCTTCCATTCAAATAAAGGAGTATTTTTTAAGACAATGTCAAGGATAGGTATCACGTGGTCCTCATTTAGTTCAAGAAGTGTATTTCTCACTACGCCACCACCATCTTTGATCCCGGGAGGGAATTTTATCATTATGTGATACGGGTCTGTCCTCATCCCTATTGACTCCCCAAATCTCTGTGCAAGAAGGGAGGTAATGACCCTACCCAGTGTATCGTTTGCTTTAGAGCCGTTAAAGATATGCAGGATGACAAACTCACCTATATCTTCGATGACTATTGAATTCTTAGAATAAGGGAAATATTTTGACTGCTCATCAAGCAAATCATTTAGAATTTCTTTTGTATCTGGATTTAATGGCAACTCATCTATTTTTGTTTTATTATCAAAAATTTCAAAAACATCTCTGGAAACAAACAATGGGACTGGTATGAGTTCACCTTCCCAAGAAGGAATTGCGCCAACAGATCTAGTCTCAGTGACTTCAATTTTTTCCTCTTCAATATTTAATACCTTCCAGGTTCTTCCCCGAACTATAAAATTACCGCCAACTTCAATATTCGAAACAATAAAGTTCTCATCGAGTACACCAAGAGATGAACCAGTTCCTACTTCAACAACCCTATACTGTTTCGTATCTGGTATCATTGATAGGTTTTCAAAATAATAAAACATTCCTTGCTTGGACCTTTTGTAAGTTATTCCGTTATTGATCCAAATCAGCCTTATGCTTTCTAAAAAGTAGAGAACTCTCCAAAATTCATCATAACTCAAATTTCTGTAAGGATAGGATTTTTTAAAGATAGAGTAAGCTTCTTCAATTGATACTTCGTTACTTTCCATGGAAAGGCCTATTATTTGGTGAGATAGAACATCAAGTGATTTTTCCGGTATTTGTGAGCTTTCAATCTTATAGTTCAATGCATTTTTTGCTATTACTGCAGATTCGCATATCTCTTCGTCACTTGTAAGTATTACTCCTTTAGAAACAAGATAAGTTTTGTGACCTGCCCTGCCAACTCTCTGCAAAAGCTTTGATACTTGTCTTGGGCTACCATACTGGATAACTAGATCAACGGCGCCGACATCTATCCCAAGTTCCATGCTTGAAGTACAGACTATTCCTTTTATTTGCCCATTCTTGAATCTACTTTCAACATCAATTCTAGTTTCTTTGGAGAGAGATGAATGGTGCACATCAATAAAATTCATTTCCATAAGGTTAAATCTTGAAGAAAGAGTCTCAGCCATTTGACGAGTATTAACAAAAAGAAGAATGCTTTTGTGAGCATCAATTAACTCCTTAATCCTTCGTATTGATGATGCGACATAAGGCGATATTTTTAGATTTTCTGCAGTCATTATATCTTCTTCAAAGATTTCTGGGGTTTCAACTTCAATGTCAAACTCTTTTTTTATTTGAGATTGAATTATTTGAACTTCTCTTTCTTGGCCCACTAAAAATCTTGCAACTTCCTCCTTTGAGCCAACAGTTGCAGAAAGTCCAATCCTCTGGATTCTGCCGCTCTTTAGCCTTTCTAGCCTCTCAAGCGCCAGACTTAATTGAACCCCCCTTTTATCTTCTGCAATTTCATGGATTTCATCAACGACGACAGCCAAAACAGATTTGAGATGTTCTCTCAACTTCTTACCAGTGAAGAGTGCTTGAAGTGTTTCTGGGGTAGTAATCAATATATCTGGAGGCTTCAGACTTTGCCTTCTCCTCTCACTTTGGACTGTGTCACCATGTCTTGCTTTGATTGTAATCCCCATCGCTTCGCCTATTTTTTCAAGCCTCAGAAGAAGATCTCTATTGAGGGCCCTTAGTGGAGCTATATAGATAATCTTTATTCCTTGGGCATTACTATCCTTGACAAGTCTTAGAAGAGGAAGAATGGCAGCTTCAGTTTTTCCTGAACCTGTTGGAGCCATCAATAATACATTTTTTCTTTTTAATATTTCTGGAATTGAGCTTTTCTGGATATCGGTAGGTGAAGTAAAATTAAACTCTTTCAAAACATTGAAAATGTCATCTCCTAAAAGCTCAAAACTCATTTCTGCACCTACTTAGAACTCACCAAAGCATTTTTATATTTAATTTATTGGGTTTAAATTATGGACCTATATCCAGTGATTAATAAACCTGCAATAATCATTGAATCTGATAAAAGATATCTTGTTGTAGCTGACTTACATCTCGGTAAAGAGTACGAATATTACAAAAAGGGGATTAAGGTCCCAGATGTCGGACAAAAAATGAAGGCAGATCTATTAAAAATCATAAAAAGAAAAAATATAGATGAACTTATACTTTTAGGAGATATAAAGCATAATCTTCCATTTACTTCCTATTTTGAAAAAATGAATCTACCTAAGTTCTTACATTTTGATATACCTGTCAAACTGATCAAGGGGAATCATGATGGAAATATAGAAGAAATAGTCCAAAATGAAGTCATGAAATCTTTCAAAATAGAAGATCACATCTTAACTCATGGCCACATACTTATTGGGGGCAACAATTTGATTATGGGCCATGTCCATCCTGTAGTTGAATTTGTTGACTCAAACGGTAAGATAACTCGTTTGAAATGCTTTCTTAAAATAGAAGGAGGCCAAAATGTTATTGTTTTGCCTTCTTTTAATCCAGTTATCGAAGGTGTTTCTATAAACAAGAATGAAGAGATCCCGGGCCCTTATTTTGAAAGTGGTAGATTAGAAATAAAAAATTTTGAGTGTTATCTCTTAGACGGAACTTATATGGGAAAAGTGAAGGATATTTACTTTTGAATTTTACCACAATCTTCATCTATGGCATTTATCGCGTCTTCAATTAACATTCCCTCGTTATGGTCTATGTATTCTTCAATTCTCTTTAACAGGTGCCCCTCTTCAATTTTCTCAGACATGTCGATGAATAAGTCTTTTTTGATTGCATTTATCACTTTATCAGCAGTTTCCCCAAGCTCTTTTGAAACTTCGTAACATTCATTGATGATGTTTGAACAGAGCACTTCACATGTTTTTTCAACATACAGCTTGCTATGGTAAATATTGTTTATTATATCGATTAATTTAGCGTATTTATCAAGCCTATTTATATAGTACTTCTTTGTTTTTATAACAATATTTTTTATCATCGCACCCGATATAGTTTCCTTTATTGGAACATTGATAAGCCCGAGTTTTTCAATGTTACAAATTCTGTTCTTCTCATAAAGCTCGTCCAATATTGTTTCTTTCATGACTTCAGTGAATTTCTTGAGGGATCCATATTTTTCAATTTCAGATGGATGAGGGATTAATTGGTCTGGCTTTAGGTATATTTCCAGGATTTTTTCTCCAGAATCTCTTGTGTCCGGCCTTCCAATTCTGATGTGCTTATCGATTCTTCCGGGCCTTAGAATTGCAGAGTCAATTATATCCGGTCTGTTTGTGGCTATTATAATAATAACGTCTCCCATTTCCTCAAGGCCGTCAAGAAGTTGTAAAAATTTATTTACTATTGGGTTCTCAAGTCTTGCTGCCTCTGACCCACTTTCTCTTTCTGGCACTAGACTGTCAAATTCATCAAAGAATAAAACGGATGGTGCCTTTTCCTCTGCATACTTGAATAATTCCTCAATGTTTTGCTGAGTCTCTCCAAACCATTTGCTTCTAAGCTCTTTGTCAACATTGATGAAATTTCTCGAAGAAATAGAGGCTGCATAACGTGCAATTAATGTTTTACCGCATCCAGGTGGCCCATAAAGCATGATTCCTTTAGTCCTCTCGATTTTTAATTTTTGTACTTTTTCTCTGATAAAATCATAACTCAGAGCAGACCCAACGGCCTGATCAATTTCTAAAATTGCCTCGTCAAGACCACCTACTTCTTCTCGTTTTACCTTAGGTTTCTTCTCAAGAAGAAGATCATCACCATATTTCACATTAATCTTTATATCAAGTATTTCCCAGTCTTTTGAATTTCCAAATAAGGTTACTGTGGCCCCGGCTTTAAGGTAAGGATTTTTAGAATCCACAAAATCCCCAATATCCAACATCATCTCATGATAAGTATCAAATCTTATTGTTGCATATCTACCTTCAATCTTTAGTATCTCACCAAGTGTTGTATCGACTTTGCCAGGGTGTCTTTCGAGAATTACAAATCTTCCGCCATCTTTTGCCTCAATGAACTTGTATCTTATCTTATCTCCTTTGTTCACCTCTAGGTCATCAATCATGTAGGCTATTATTCTATAGTTTACATAATCGAAAATCTCGTGCATCCCTTCTCGGTCAAGAGGTCTTACATAAATACCAATCAGAAACGGAGGCTCGTTTAATTCTCTAATTCTCTGCTCAAGTCTGTTAATGCGGCCTTCAAGGAAAGTCTTGATTTCATTTTTTAGCATTCCTCGCTCATGCTGTATCTGGTTTATTACTTCTTGAGAAGAAGCTATGAGTTCTTTAATTTCTTCCTTTTCAAGCACTTTTTGAGAAAATCCTTTTTCCTTTAACACTTGGACAAGGTCAAAATACTCATATTCTTCTTTTAGATATGCCCTAACCTTTTCTGTCTTTTTTAAATCAGAAGATTCCACAAACAAAATAGGAACTAATCTTTTAAAAGTGTTTGCAAAATTCTTGGTGTGACTATATCAGACAAATGTCATGCTGCCATATCCCAAAACTCGGATATATGTTCCAAGCCCCAGGATGAGAATAGAAAAGGCCATAGTTATGTAATCCCTTTTCTTAAGAGAGATCTCATTTAAAAATGTCCTTTCTCCGTATCCAAATCCTCTAGACTCTATAGCTATTGCAAGCTCTTCGGCCATTCTTATTGAACCTATTATTAATGGAGTAATTATTGGGATGTAGTTTCTTATTCTTTTGAATATTGGGCCTTTATCTAGCTCAAGTCCTCTTGACCTCTGTGCATCCATTATTGTATATGTGATTCCAGCCAGTGTAGGGACATATCTTAAGGATATAGCCAAAGTCAAACAGTATTCGTAAGGTACCTTAAATTTCATTAAACCGAGGACAAGGTCACGCTGAAGTGTTGTCATTAAAAGGAGAAATGTGCCAGTGATTATTGCAAAGATCCTAAAAGTCATTGCAAGCCCCATTCTTATGCCGTCTTCACTCACGCTTATCCTCCAATATTCAAAGATTATCTTGCCTGTTGGTTGGAAAAATGGCCATAAAATTAATGACATTAAAATGAGTGGGAGTATTGGTTTTATGTATGCTGCAAGTCTTCTTATTTTGATTTTGCAGAGAAATTTTATCATCAATAAAACTGAAACAGCTATGGTGCCAAGATAAAGTGGATCTTTGTATAGAAGGGCAAGACCAAATATAGATGAAAGAATCACTATTTTTGTTCTTGGGTCAAGGCTATGAAAAAATGAAGATTCCTTGACATACATAGAATACTTTATCATAATAAAAGAAATAAAAGATTTAGATTTAAAAGTTTAGGGTTTATCTATGCCGACAATGACTGTTCCAAGGTTTTCTCCCATAGTATTATACTTTTCTTTGAAGAAAAGGTCTGTTGGAACGCAGAGACTTGCAGAAATCCCTTTTAAATCCTTAAGCTCTTCTACATTTTGAGCTGGGATCACAAAGTAAGGTTTACCCTGTGTCTTTACGTTGGTGAATATGACAAACTCCTCCCCCATAAAAACAACGTCGTCTCTTTTCTGGTACTCAGGTATTTCGTCTTTTCTTATCAGTTTTCCAAGAACATTGCCTGAAGGGTCCTTCATTAATGTAAGGCTTTGCCCATGTTTTCTATCTGAAAAAGTATCATCGATAAAAATAAGGAAAACTAATCCTTTCGATAAAACTTCCCAGACACCTTCATTGATAAAGTCCATCATGCCCCCGGCGGCCTTATTCTTTTCAGCCTGGATTTCAAATTCTCTGATTTTATCAATATCTTCTGAATTTAATATGAAGGCATCTATAATACCCTTTACGGACTTCAAACGTTTTAGTATGTCTTCTTCAATTCCCATGTTTATCCTCAAAGATATCCTTTTGCTTTTAGAAGTTCAGCGTTTAATATTCCCCCGCCTGCAGCCCCTCTAACTGTGTTGTGAGAAAGACAGACGAATCTGATATCGAATACCTTACATTCTCTGAGTCTTCCAACTGTGGCAGCCATCCCTTTGTCTGAGTCTCTATCTTTTCTTGGCTGGGGTCTGTTAGGTTCTTCTCTGTAAATAATCGGTTGTTTTGGGGCAAAAGGCAAGTTTAACTCCTGTGGTTCAGAGCGGAAATCTTTCCATATTTTTTTGATCTCTTCAAGAGAAGGTTTATTCGCGCCAAATTCTAGACTTACACATGCTGTGTGACCATCGATTACTGGAACTCTGTTGCAGTGAGCAGAAATTGCCATGCTTGTATCGTTTACAATCTTTCCATTTACAATCTTGCCCATAATTTTCTGTGGCTCTACTTCCGATTTTTCTTCTTCTCCAGATATAAGAGGAACTATATTGTCTATCATATCAAGAGAAGGTACGCCAGGGTACCCCGCTCCAGAAACAGCCTGCATTGTAGTAATTATCATTCTCTTAACTTCATATCCAGCTTTAACTAAAGCATAAACAGGTGTCATGTAACTTTGTAATGAGCAGTTTGGTTTTACAACTATGAATCCTTTGTCCCAACCGTTTACCCTCTTCTGTTCAGGGATTATTTCAATATGGTTACTGTTAATTTCAGGGATTAACATTGGTACATTGTCAACGTGTCTATTGGCAGAAGCGTTTGAAAAAACTGGTATTCCAGCTTTAGCATATGATGCTTCAAGATCTTTGATTTTTTCCTTTTCCATTTCAAGGGCAGAAAAAACTAAGGCACATTTTCCAACTGCTTGACTTACGTCATTTGCATCTCCAACTATAAGTTTTCTTACTTTTTCTGGAGGGTCTGTAACCATCTGCCATTTTCCCATTACCGCCTCTTCGTAGCTTTTGCCCGCACTTTTGGGTGACGCTGCGACATATGTCACATTAAACCAAGGATGATTATCCAATAATATTATGTAATTTTGGCCTACCATTCCAGTAGCTCCAATTACGCCTACGTTTATCTTTTCCATGATTATCATCTTATCATATTAAGTAATTTTTTAATACTCCTATTCCTTCTATTTTAGCTTCTACGGTATCCCCCCTATTCATTGGACCAACTCCAGGTGGTGTGCCAGTTGCAATGACATCTCCAGGTTCAAGGGGCATTATCTCAGATATAAATTCGAGTAATTCATAACAATTGAATATCATGTTCTTCGTGGAAGAATTTTGTTTTGTAGTTCCATTTAGTTTAAGTGATATTGGGAGGTCAAATGGATCTATGTTGGTCTCAATAAGAGGTCCTATTGGGGCAAATGTATCATATGATTTCGCTCGTGTCCATTGTATATCTTTCCTCTGTAAATCTCTTGCAGTGACATCGTTGAATACTGTGTATCCTAATATATAATCCCCAGCTTCATCTTTTTCAACATTCTTTGCTCTCCTGCCTATGACTATCCCGAGTTCAACTTCGTAATCGACTTGATTTGAAGTTTCAGGATATATTATCGGGTCTTCAGGTCCAACGACAGTGCTTGCGGGCTTAATGAATATTATTGGATTTTTGGGAATTTCCATTTTAAGCTCCTTTGCATGGTCAACATAATTTAGACCTACAGCCACAATCTTTGAAGGCATCGTTGGAGAGAGTAACTTGACAGAATTTGGATCAATTTCATTTTCAGTTATTTCAAATCCGGAAAAGAAATCCCCTTTTATTTTTTTTATTACATTGTCCTCAAGAATTCCTTGTTCTACCTTATCTTTGTAGCTGTATCTCAGAAGCTTCATTATTTCACCTTTTACTTAACAATAGCAAACACGTCACTCATTATTGCAGCGGCTGTTTCTATTTGTCCTGCGCCTCTCCCCATTACTGTTATATCTTGGGATAAATCTGTTTCAAAGACGGCAACGTTCAATGTCCCTGTTACAGCTAATGGCGAGTTTAGAGGAACAGGTGTCGGCTCAACTTTTGCACCTTTCTCTGTAACCTCTACCAGTAGTTTTATGATGTTCCCGCTCTTCTTTGCCTCTAAAACATCTTTCATCATTATGCCAGTGATTCCCTTGACTTTAACATCACTTAAAGTCATTGATTTCCCCATTAGAGCGTTTGAAAGTATTGTTGCTTTACATGCTGCGTCCCATCCTTCAATGTCCTGGCCAGGATTTGCTTCGGCATAACCCTTTTCTTGTGCTTCCTTTAATGCATCACCAAACTTTTTCCCTTCAAATGCCATATTGGAAAGAATGTAATTTGTAGTACCGTTTAGTATACCTTTTACAGAGATAATTTCATTTCCTTTGAGTGCTTCTTGGGCAAGGTTTAAAACGGGCATTGTGCCTCCAACAGTTGCCTCGAATCTTAATTCCTTTCCACTTTTCTCTTTAGCCTTGATTACTTTATCATAGTGAAGTGCTAGAGGTCCCTTGTTTGAAGTGACTACATGCATTCCTCTATCAAAGGCTTTAAGGAGATGATTTAATCCCGGTTGGGCATCTTTGATATTTGTTGGAGTAACTTCAACGACAATATCTGCTTCCATATTTTCTACAGCAGCTTCCCCGTTCCATTTTTTATCTTTTGAAGAATCAGGGTAATTTATCATAAGTGATCTTTCTTGATTATGGTCCATTAGCTTGGCAAGATCAATTCCATTTTCATCGTAGATAGAATTCATCATATCAGCAACACAAACTATTCTGACGTCAACGCCGTATTTCTTTTTGTATTGCTCCGCTCTGTCTCTAATTACTTTGCAAACTCCTTTACCAACTATACCGAAACCAACGACTCCTAAACGTACTTTCTTCATAATGAATCATCCTCTTAAATATAGTGAATACTCTATTCTTATTCTTTATTTAAAAGTTTCGGGAAAGTTATTATTTTATTTTTTGAAATAAAAAAGAATACCGAAACCTTTTTAAAAAGGCTTAAGATAGGGAGATAAAGCTATATTATAGAGGGTGAAAAAGATTTGGAGCTACCTTTTTGTGAGATCTGTTTGAAGACCGGAATGCTCTGCCCAGGTTGTACTGCAAAGATTAAAGATGGCGAACTTAATGACAACGACCTTGAAATAGCCAAAGAACTTTACAGGCTTTCTCAAGAAAACAAAGGACTTAAAGATGTAAAGTTCAAGAGAAGTATTAAGGTTGGCAGTCTTATAATTATTCTCATCGAAGCAGGAGAGATAGGAAGTATTATTGGCAAAGGTGGCAATGTAATAAGGGGATTAAGTAAAAAATTAAATAAAAAGATAAGAGTTATTGAAGAAAGCAAAGATGTTAAAAAAGTTGCTTCTGACTTGTTATACCCTGCAAAAGTTTATGGTATAAACATTGTTTACATGCCTGATGGAACAATAATTAAAAGACTCAGATTAGGAAAAGAATTTGAGCGAAAACTTCCTATTGCAATAAAAAGTGTAAAAGAAATACTTTTGTTGATCACGGGCGAGAATGTTGATATTGTATTTGAATAATTTTTCTAATACTTTCTTTTTATTATAAAATCGCAAAGGTCAGTTAGAAATATTTTTGATTTGTCTTTCATGTTTGGATCTATAGACTCTTTGGCTGCTTTGATTAATCTAGATTCCTTTTCAATACAGTAATCCAAAGCTCCGCAAATTTTCATTATGTCTTTTATTTCGGCTATGTCTTCAGAAGAAGCATTTCTGTTTCCTAAAATGGCCTTAACTTTCTTCAATTGATTTTCATCTGCTAATTCAAGTGTTTTAATTACTAATAATGTATTTTTTCCTTCTTTGATGTCGCTGTCAACAGGTTTTCCAGTTGTCCCTTCTTCTCCAAAGACCCCAAGAATATCATCATGGACTTGAAATGCTCTTGAAAGATTTATAGAGTAAGTATCTAATGAGCAGATATCTGCCTTCTCAGTGAAAAGAAGGCCAATTTTTAAAGGGTATTTAAAGAGGATACCGGTCTTGTGGTCTATCATTTCAAAATATTTGTCTTCGTTTCCACCTTTTTGTTCCATCAGAATATCTAATAACTGGCCCTCGTTTAATATTTTGTACATTTCTCTCTGCATTATCATTGCTTGAGTAACTATCTTATCCTCAAATCCACTTGATCTTATTGCCTTCCCACTTAAAGCATAAAGTATGTTAGAGCCCAAAACTGAAAGTGCGTAAGAATATCTAGAGATTGCTCTTTGCATCAGAAGTAGTTGAGAAAGCCCATCTTTTTTAATCCAGTTGCCACCCTCATAATAGGGATTCAAGTCAAATCTTGTAGATTTCAAAAATTTTTCTGCATATATTGCATTGAATGTTTTTTCTCCATGCCTTACTACGTCTTCATCCATAGCGTCGTCAAGTATAAGGGAAGAAGAATGAAGAAGCTCAAATGCTATAGATGTTCTTAAAATTTTAGGATTATAGTCTGAATAACCACAATAGGCCATTATACACATTATTGGTCTAAGGCGTTTTCCGCCAAGGAGCGTGTGATGTCTTATATCTTTATAAAAATCACAAAGAGTATCATTATCAATAGATTTTAATTCTGCTTCAAAAAATTTTTTAATTTCTTCTTCTATATCTTTTTTGAGCTCGCCTGCGACCTTAGCAAAGTCCATTGTTGCACCTTTAACAAATTTTTTATTTTTAGTTTAAATAAGTTTTGAACATAGCTTTTAAAGGGAAATTAATAAATCATTTTAGATGCCAATAAAGAAAACTGATGCTAACTCATTTTACACCGGAAAGCTACAGAAAGGTTGCAAATTGTGTATTAAAGGTAGGAAATCTGTACTTTTTGTCACTGGAATTTGCCACGTAAATTGTTATTATTGTCCCGTATCGAATGAGAAAAAGGATAAGGATATCTCGTACATCAATGAGAGAAAAATAGAAAAAAAAGGAGATATTTTAGAAGAGATAAATGCCTGTAGGTCAAAAGGAATCAGTTTTACTGGGGGGGATCCTCTTCTAAAAATAGACAAATGCCTTGACTATGCTAAACTAATCAAAGAAAATTATAGTGACCACCATATCCATCTATATACAGGCAGTACTGATAAAACATCTAAAAAGCTATGCAAACTAGAAGGATATGTCGATGAAGTTAGATTCCACGTTAAAAATGAAAAAGAAGTATCCAGACTAAAGAGCATTATTAATATGGATTATAGTTTTGGTATTGAGATCCCTGTTATACCAGGAGATTTTCAAAGAATTTGCTCGATAATTGAATCGGCATCTTCTGTTGGCTTCTCTTTTGTCAATTTGAATGAATTTGAATATACAGAAACAAATTGGGAGAATCTTTCTAAAAAGGGTTTTGATTTTGATGACGATACAAGTATGATAAAGGGTAGTAAAGATCTATCCCTGAAATTATTAGAGAAGTACAAAAATCTCCCGATATCGATCCATTTCTGCCCTTCTGTTCTAAAGGATGCGATCCAACTTAGGAGGAGATGGGAGAGACGGGCAAAGAATACAAAAAAATATTATGAGGAGATTGAAGACTGCCTAATAGTAAAAGGTGAGCTATCAGGGGACATAAAAGAAATAGTAAACTATCTTAACGAGGAACTTAATATTTCTAAAAAGATGTATGAAGTTCAGGAAAACAAGGTATTCACCCACTGGGCGATAGCAGAGGATATATCTGAGGATAAAGAAATATCAAAGAAGATAAAATCAGCAATAATAAAAGAATACCCGATATATAAAAGAGTTATAGCTGAATACATCCCTCTTTAAATCAACTCATTTTTAGGAATACTAGATGACTTTGGGGATTTTGGTTTTCTATTCAAAGTTCCAAGTAGTACGCCAAATTCCATTGTGACTGCACTAAGCAGCACTCCAAATATTATGTACATTGAAGGAGATATGTTTGATTTTTTTAATTCGATTTCTGTTTTGACAAGCTCTATCCTTGCATCAATTTCGCTGACTTTGGCAGTTAATCCAAGCTCTTGGTATGCCAATTTTGCTTTTTCATACTCTTCAAGAGCTTTTGGATAATTTTTCTTTGTGAAGTATTCGTTTCCCTGTGAATAATAGTTCTCTGCTTCTTTTACAAGAGCTGAATCTTTAATTGTAAAAGAGATCGATTCAGTAGTGGCTCTCTTATTGCCATATGGATCAAAATACTCAACCATTACATCAGTCTTGTAGTTTCCAGCGGGAGTGTCGCCTTTTGCAGCTATTGTTAATGTGACGTTTCGTGACTCTTGTGATCTCATTAGCCCAATTGACTCTACATCTAAAGATGTTGTAAAATTGTTAGTTGAAGGAACAGTTAATTTAATATTGTTTCCGTATCCAACGCCATAGTTTGATATCTTAAATGGGATCTTTATACTCTGACCCTGAAAGACTTCTATTGGTTGGGAAGATAATTCTACTTTAAGAGTAGGAAATTCTTTAATTACTTTGAATTCAATTTCTTTCATAAGCAAATAAGGTTTGCATCCTTGTCGGCAATTTCCAATTTCCCCCTTAATCTTTAAGGGTATTTTATAGGTGCCGGCGTCAGCATTATTTTCAATTTGGATTGATAGCCTTATACTAGCCTTGTCTTGCACATTAATAGTATGATCCCCATCCCCAGGCACAAATTCTTTTTCGGCGTCTATAAGTTTTACATAATTTCTAATATCAGAAGGGATTTCATTTAATTCGATTACCCCTTTTAAGTCCCAGAGCATCTCAGAAGTCGTATTATGTAAGTTTACATCAATAAATATTAGTTTACCTGGCTCAACTTCCTTAGGATACGTTAATTCTACCTGTGGATCGGCATCTGCTGCACTATACAAAGGTAACAAAATCAAGGAAATAAGCAGTAAAGGTAAGGCCTTCTTCATCATAAATGATAGTATATAATAAGTCTTTTAAGCGTTACCCCATATATTTTTTTAATGAACAGACGTTTTTTCTCGGTTTTTACCTGCTTGATGCTAATATGCTCGATAAATTTCGTATTAGCGGCTGATGAAAAAAAAGAAGTAACCATAATGATACATCTTTATGAAAAAGAAAACGAAAGTTATACCATATCAGGAGATATCTATAATTACGAGATAAGGCTCGTAGATGTAGATGTCTGTGATCCAGACCTATATCTGGGCACTTCTTGTATTAATACTATAGAACTTAATATACTTCAGAAACATAAGTATACAAATGAAGTCATTAAAACAGTAGTAGTACCTGACATTGTAAAGGTCAGAGATATCGAAATGAGTAATGAATTTGAAGATATTAAATTTGATGCAATATTTGTATTTACAATTTACTTTGACCGTGGTGCTGCAAACTTCAAGATTAATTATACGAAAAAAGATGTTGTGAGGGGCATGAATCTTGTTTATTCAGGAGAGCTTACCGATACACCACTTTCACTTTATTTTGGAGAGGGGGATAAAGTATACCCAGTGATTGTGAATAGCACTGGGGAAAGACTTATTGTTAACGTTAGGGATAATCAAGATTCAAAAACTCTATATGGGTTACCGGATGATATTCTTGCATTTGGTTCAATCATGGTAAGAGTCATGAACAAAACAGATAATGGTATAAGATTTACAATTTATTCGCCCTCAAACGTGAAGTCATTGGAAAAATCTGAGATCTCGTTGAGAAAAGGAGAAACGAGTAATATCGGAGGCATGGACTTTAAGATTTCAGATGCTTCGGCTCTTTCAGCAACAATTAATGTAGATAATCAAGATTATGCAATAAGAAAACGCTCATTTAAAGGAATCAGCAATTTTATCTTTGAAGTAAACGATGTAGCGAGGGATACTGTAAAGTTAAACATTTACCATCAGCCATCAGTTTCTATCGTAGGATATAACCCAAATGTTAGCCTCACAGTCACGAAAAAACTTGAATCTGAAGAGGGAGATATATTCGAAATACCTTTCACTCTTGCAAATACCGGCAGAGCTCACGCAAATAATCTAAAAGTCAATTTACAGAGCTCATCTGGAAACATTGTTGAAGGATCATGGAGTGGTTCACTAAATGTTGGAGAAACTAAAGAACTTAAATTTAAAGCAAGATTTGATGAACCTGGAGACTATGTATTAATTTTTAATGTAAATGCAGGCCAAACTACTGAAGGGTTTCAAGAAGAGGTAAGTGTAAAATCTAAAGTAACTTCAGTGCTAAAAGAGGGCCCTATGAAATCCCTAATTTTTATAGCTGGCGAATACATCCTAACTCCGGATAGGATTAGATTGGCCCAGAATTCTATTAATATCTTTTTATATGTAGGAATTTTATTGTCAAGTTTAATAGTAATAAATTCTGCAAGGCAAAAACTTCCTAACATGGAAATACAACAGAAAAGGCCTAAGAAGAATATTGTAAAAAGAAAACAGGAAACTAGTAATGTAAATGGCCGGCCCATCAAAAGAGAAGAAGCACCAACTATCAAGAAAAGAAATGATGTAGCAATGGGTCAAGAAAGAATAAAACCGCCAAGAGAAAGAAAAGAGGGCGGCATTAAAAAGAAAAGTGTAAAAAAGAGAGAATGATTATCTCCTTTTTCGTAATGCAATATATATCGCACCTAATAATGTGCCCCCAAGAATTCCAACTTCTTCAAATGGAACATTTTTAGTTTCGCCTTTCGGCTGCTCCACTTCAGGTGGTTTATCAACAACTGATTTGTTCTCTTCTTCTGGAGTTTCAACTATTTCTTTTTCTTGAAGTAATAAGTATATTCTATTATCATTGGAGCCAACGATAATATCCTGTTTGCCATCTTTATTGATATCAATTATGTAAAAAGTTTCAATCCAGCCTTGAGTTTGGAACTTATATTCAGTGCTACCAGTGTTATAATCAATAATATAAAGATTATTGTCTTTGCATCCGGCAACTAAATAGTTAGTATTTTCTTCCTTAATTACGTCAATCATGAATATTCTGTCTGGCAGATCGAATCTTTTCAGAAATCCGCCTTTTGAGTCAAGAACTATTATTTCTCCATTGTTACCGGCAATAATTACTTCATCTCTGCCATCGTTATTTACATCAAAAAGTGCTGATGCGCTTGATTCAGTTTCTGTTCTAAATTCCCACATTGACACTAAATTCCTGTTTAAAGAGTAGACAACTGTTCCTTTCCAGTTTTGAGAATCTTCTCTAAACCAACGGGATACGTGAATAATATTGTTGTATCGGTCAAGATAAAGGTCTCTTAGGATATGTTTTGTTGTGTAAGATTTAGTAAGCTTTCCTAGACCATCAAGCATGTAAGTATTGTCCCAAGATACGATCATGATTTCGTTTATCCCGTCTTCATTAAGATCCACGATAAGAGACCTAAAGTTATACCCTCTAGTTTTGTAGTCCCAAAGTAGATTAAGTTCCTCATCAAAAAGATAGACATTACCATCGTCAGCACCAACAAGTGTTTCATAGGTTCCGTTTGAGTCGACATCCCCTATATCTACATCAAGTACTGATCCCAAAATAGGTATGATCACAATTTCATTTCCTTGAGAATCAAGGAAGTAAACTAATGCATTATATATCTCTTTTTGGGAAACAACTCTATTTTCTGTTCCCAAGATAATTTCGTTTCCTTGGGAATCAAGAATATCCATGACTTTCATCATTGAAAAAGAATTATTTGATTCTAGAGTCCACTTGAGAGTTCCTTTATCGTCTAGACAGAAAAACTTCTTACCGGCTGTATAGGCAAGAATCTCATAATTTCCATCGCCATTTAGATCACTTGCCATAACGTTTAGTATATCAAATTCATCGTTGTGAATTGATTTACTTTCAAATTCTAAAGACATTGCGGAAGATATTGTTCCAATTGAAAATAGTAAAATAATTAATATGGCTATAATTTTAAATTTCATATGACCACGAAACAGATTATTTTTTCTTTTATTTAAAACTATTCGTAAATGAGTCAATAAAAATATTATAAAAAATATATAGGCCCTATATTTTAAATAAATATCCAAAACTTTTTAAGGATTGATTTTAGAAGGAGTTCAGGTGTAATTATGGCCCAAGACAAGGAAAATAAATTAATCCTATTATTTGAAGAGATAGATATAGATGATATTCCTTTTGTAGGTGGTAAGAATGCCTCTCTTGGTGAGATGATAAGAAATCTTAAAAGCAAGGGGATTAAAATCCCTGAAGGATTTGCCATTACATCTTATGCTTATGATTATTTTTTAAAGAATGCTGGGATAGAGAAAAAGATAAAGGACATTCTAAAGGACCTTGACACAAACATTTACGAAAATCTTGCAACGCGGGGAGAAAAAATAAGACAGGCCATAATTGAAGCAGAATTTCCTGATGAGTTAAAGAAAGAAATTATTAAGGCTTATGGAAAGTTAGAAGAAATATATGGTAAAAATGTGGATGTTGCTGTGAGGTCGTCCGCAACTGCTGAAGACCTTCCCGATGCTTCATTTGCAGGCCAACAAGAAACTTTTCTTAACATTACCGGCCCAGATGCCTTGATTTTATCATGTAAAAAATGTTTTGCTTCTCTATTTACTAATAGAGCCATATCATACAGACACGATAAGGGGTTTGACCATTTCTCAGTCAAACTCTCAATAGGCGTTCAGAAAATGGCTAGAAGTGATACTGGGTCAAGTGGCGTTATATTCACTATTGATACAGAGTCTGGTTTTAAAGATGTAGTTTTAGTTACTTCTATTTATGGTCTTGGTGAGAATATTGTTCAGGGTACTGTAAATCCCGATGAATTTTATGTCTTTAAACCTACTTTAAAGAAAGGTTACAAATCAATCATCAATAAAAAACTTGGATCGAAACAGAGAAGAATGATTTATTCTGATGACCCTAATGAAAGTACAAAAAATATAAGGGTCGATGAAAAAGAAAGAAACAAATTCTCAATAACTGATGAAGATGTCCTAAAACTTGCCAGATGGGCGGTAATAATAGAAGATCACTATTCTAACAAAAAAGGTAAACAGACACCCATGGACATTGAATGGGCAAAGGATGGAACTAACGGGGAGCTTTACATTCTGCAAGCAAGACCTGAAACTGTTCATTCTCAAAGAGATTTCAATACAATAAAGACCTACATCCTGAAAGAAAAAGGGAAAAAGCTTGTGACAGGTCAAGCAGTTGGAGATCTAATTGGGCAGGGAATGGTCCATATCATAAGGACCCCTAAGGAAATTTCTCTTTTCAGAGAGGGGGAAATCCTTGTAACAGAAATGACAGACCCAGATTGGGAACCTGTTATGAAAAAAGCAAGCGCTATTGTGACAAATAGAGGTGGGAGAACCTGCCATGCAGCTATAGTGTCACGGGAACTTGGTATACCGTGCATCGTTGGAACTGATGACTCAACTGAAGTTTTGTCTGATGGACAGAAAGTTACTGTAAATTGCGCTGAAGGGGAGATAGGTGCAGTATATGATGGGTTACTAAAATATGAAGTGGAAGAAATAGATATACAGAAACTTCCAGAAACTAGAACTAAGATAATGATGAACGTGGGAATACCAGAAAAAGCATTCTACCAGTCACAGATCCCAAACGATGGTGTTGGATTAGCAAGAGAAGAGTTTATTATTAATTCTTACATAGGGATCCACCCAATGGCCCTTGTTAACTTTGAAGAGTTGAATGAAAAAGCAAGATACGATATGGCTGTTGCAGAAGTTATAAAACAGATAGAAGATAAAACAGGTGGATACGCGGAAAAAACTCACTTCTATATTGACAAGCTTACATATGGCATATCAATGATTGGGGCAGCATTTTATCCTAAAGACGTCATTCTTCGTCTAAGCGACTTCAAATCCAATGAATATGAGAATCTTATTGGTGGGAAGTTCTATGAACCTAAGGAAAGCAATCCAATGATCGGTTGGAGAGGGGCTTCTAGATACTACGATGAAAAATTCAAGCAAGGTTTTGCCCTTGAGTGTAAGGCCATTAAGAGGGCTAGAGAAGAGATTGGACTGGATAACATCAAGCTGATGGTTCCATTTTGTAGAACGCCTGCTGAAGGTAGAAAAGTTATAAACACTTTGAAAGAGTTTGGACTAGTCCAAGGCGAGAATGGCCTTGAAGTTTATGTGATGTGTGAAATCCCTTCAAATGTTCTTGCCGCAGACGAATTCTGTGAGATATTTGATGGATTCTCTATTGGTTCAAATGATCTTACGCAACTTGCCCTTGGTCTCGATAGAGATTCAGAGATTGTTTCAAGCATCTATGATGAAAGGAACATTGCAGTCAAAAGATTGATTAAAAAGGCAATTGAAGTAGTGAAATCAAAGAGCAAAAAAATAGGCATATGCGGTCAAGCGCCGTCAGACTTCCCAGAGTTTGCATCCTTCCTAGTTGAAAGCGGGATAGACTCAATAAGCTTGAATCCAGACACAGTCATAAAGACTAGACTAAACGTTTGGGAAAAGGAAAAAGAGATGGGGTTCATATAGGTAATGTTTGAATCGCTAGTTTCGTCAATCGTTTTAGGTGTCACAGCGGGATTATGCCCCTTAAATCTTTTTTTTATTATTCCTATTTTTCCAAAAGTTTTGGGGGTGCGAGCCCCACTTAATGCTATTTTATTTTCTTTAGGTGTGTCTACAATATTTATACCCCTTGGACTTTTGGGTAATTTTGGAGTTTCTTCAATATTTAATTCAGATACTAGATTAGGATTCTTATTAGGGGCAGTAATATCTATTGCTATAGGGCTAATACTTCTAAGAGTAATAAAAATTAGTTATATTCTATCAGTAAAAAGAGAGAGAAAATTTTACGGTTCAACTCCATATACGTATGGAATTTCATATGGATTAATAACGATTGCAAGGGCCGCCCCACTTTTGATATCATTAATATCAATAGTTTCCCTAGAAAAAAATATATTGGTAGCAATAGCTTCCCTTTTGATTTACTCTTTCTTAGTTGGCATGCCTCTTATTGTAATTTCTTCAGTTTTTGGATTAAAGCGGGTTGAAGATTTTATTAAGAAATACTCAAAGTCATTAGACAGGACAAGTGGCTTGATGCTGGTACTAATTGGATTGTATTACCTATATTTATTTCTCTATTGATATAAGGTATTTAATGAATTTATATTATTTTAATATAAGAGATAATATAGAACAAATTTTATAATTTGTTTTAATTTTTAGTATTATGTCCTAATATAATAGATAAACTTAAATAGGGTTATACTGAACTTCAATAGCCGGATAGAAGGTGATGACATTGAATGTTTCAGAAAGATCGTCAACGATAAGTTATGCTATTCGAGATGTAGTTGAATATGCAAGAAAACTTGAATCTAAAGGAGACACTATACTAAAATTAAATATAGGAGACCCATTAAAGTTTGACTTTAAAACTCCAGAACCTATGGTAGATGCCATCATCAATGCGGCTAGAGGCAGTTTTAACGGATATGAGGATTCTCTTGGAAATACAGAATTGAGAAGAGTCATTGCCGAAAGAGAATCTAAAAACAACGGAAAGATATATCTAGAAGATGTTGTTATAACTGCAGGCGTAACTGAAGGTGTCAATTTAGTCTTTGGTGCTACACTTGAGCCTGGGGACGAAGTGCTAGTTCCAGGCCCAGGTTACCCAACATATACGGCATATGCAAATTATTTTGGTGCAATTCCTATTCCATATAGGACTATTGAAGAAGAGAACTGGAACATCGACGTTCAAGACCTCAAATCTAAGATAACAGATAGGACAAAATGCATAGTCATAATAAATCCAAATAACCCCACAGGTGCAACATATTCTAAAAAAAATCTAAAAGAGATACTTGATATTGCTATTGAACATGATCTCTTTATTATTTCTGATGAGATATATGACAGAATCACATTTAAAGATTCTTTTGTGAGCCCGGCTTCCATGACTGATGAGGTTCCCATAATAACATTCAACGGTATTTCAAAGATCTATCTTGCCCCGGGGTGGAGGGTTGGATATATGGCATTCTATAACTGGGATACCCTGTTTGATATAAAAGAGGGGATAATGAAGGAACTTCGTGCAAGGATTTCTGCAAATTCAATATGCCAGGTGGGGGCTATTGAAGCTTATAAGAGTAGTGAAAAATACTTAGTAGAAATGGTCTCAAAGTTAAAGCAGAGGAGCGAATTTGCTTATAAGAGATTAAATGAAATCCCAGGGATAAGTACGGCAAAACCTATGGGTGGACTTTATATCTTTCCAAAAATTGAGCTAGAAAACAGGTGGAAGGATGATAAAGAGTTCGTATATGAATTTTTAAAAATGAAAAAAGTTCTTTTGGTCCACGGTAGTGGATTTTGCCCCACTTATGGAAAGGATCATTTTAGATCAGTTTTTCTGCCTCCAGTTGAAACAATGGAAGACGCTTTTTCGAGACTTGAAGATTTCATGAAAACTAAAAAATGATTTTTTAGAGATAATTATTTATATTTTAAATTTCTAATATATAATATGCGGGCTACAGATCCAGAAATTCTCGATGCCATTAAGAAAGTTCTAAGAGAAGACATAGTAATTCACTCACAAAAAGAACTCTTTGAAAAGGTAAGAAAAAAGCTATCTGATAATGATGAAGTTAGAGTCTCGGCAGAGAGGATAAGGAGAGTTGCTAAAAAATATGGTGTAAGAGTTCAGGTCCATTCTCGTAAGGGCAAAGAAATAAAGATCTGCCCCTTTTGTGGAAAAGACCTTCAGGATATTATTTCTCAAGACCTATTTGGTAGATCAACGACAATTGGCAAAGTTTGTAAGAGCTGTAAGTTTGAAATAGGACTTGGCAGAAGTCCTGCAAGATACATATTCAGAAGATAGAATATTGTATCTAAAATCTGAAAAATCTTCTTTTCGATGTTGCTTCTTTAGTAATAGTTTCGGCAACACCTATAATCAGACCAATGATAATGGGCCCATAAAGCAGCCCTATCGGCCCAAGCATGTAGAATCCGCCAAATAGGCCTATCAGAATTATAAAGGGATGTAGTTCAGATTCTTTATCTCTAAATTTGGGATATAAATAATGATTGTATAAAATAGTGAGTACTACCACACAATAAATTAAAAGGCCAAATCCCTTAAAATAATTTCCCAAATTGATATAGTAAACTGCCAATGGAACAAAAACTATCCAAGAGCCTATAAGTGGGAGTAACGATGCAAGGAAGACTAAAAGGCCAAATAGAAATGAATAAGGAACGCCCAACAGTGTAAATCCAATAATTGCAAGTAATCCAGTTACCATAGCGTTCATAATATTTCCATAAATTAATCCGTCGATAACTTTCTTTGTAGGTTGTAGTATTTCAATTAAGTCTTTGTGATATGAAGTAGGCATTATTTTACGGATAAATTCTTCAATAGATTCCCTTTCACTTAAGAAGTAATAGAGGGCTAGAAAAAGGATTACCATGTTTAATAATGTCAAAGGTAGTTGACTCATTGTCTTTGAGAATAGTGCTGTTATATCTATTATCTGTGAAAATGTTTGGAGAATAAATTCATAAGCTGGAGATTCAGGTATATTTATCCCAAAAAAGCTTAGAATCGAGATATAGGATTGAGTTCTTAATATTTCAATCACTACATCAAGTTCGGAGAGCGCCTTAAATAATGCATAGAGTAATGCAACTAAGATAGGGGTGGATATGAAAAGAGTTGTGAATGCAGCAGATATATTGTTTCTTTTTATTTTGCTAAATATTCTATTATAGATGGGAAGGAATGTGTATGCAAACACAAAACCCCCAATTAATCCAGGTATGATTGGGTAGACTAGATATATTCCCGATACTAAGATAACTATAGATATGGCTATCTTGATGTAAGAAAGTTTATCCATTAAGGAATATATTATAAGGCCGTATTTAAGAGTTGCCCAAATTAAAAATAAAAATAAAATTAGAATTATCAATCAGTTGGGCACTCTTCATCCCAAGGTCTGATGCATTTTTTAAGTCCTTCACACCATTGGTAACCTGATGCAACTAGACATCCGTGCTCATCAACGTCGCCGCCAATTGTGCATGACTCTTCCCAGGTTCTGATGCACTTATTTTTGACCTCACACCATGTATAGCCTGCTGATTCTTTACATCCGTGCTCGTCGACATCCCCTCCGATACTGCATGTTTCTTCAAAAGACCTGTAACATTTCTGTGTGTACTGACACCACTGGTATCCTGCTGCTATTAAGCATCCGTGGGCGTCTCTGTCTCCGCCTATTGGTTGTGTCTGAGTACATGACTCTTCCCATGACCTTAGACATTTCTGTTTGACTTCACACCACTCATATCCTGCTGCAATTAGGCATCCATGTGCATCTCTGTCCCCACCTATTGGAGGTGCTGGCGGATCTGGAGTGCATGATTCTTCCCAAGACCTATAGCATTTCTGTTTGTATTCGCACCACTGGTATCCTGCTGCTATAAGGCATCCGTGGGCGTCTCTGTCTCCTCCAATGGGAGGTGATTCAGTACAATGCTCTTCCCAAGGTCGGATACATTTATTTTTTAAGGCACACCATTCTTCTCCATCATCAATCAAACAGCCGTGTACATCTTTATGTATCACAATAGAGCAATTTTCTTCCCATGGTCTGATGCATCTCTGTTTAATATCGCACCATGTGTACCCTGCACTACCAATGCATCCATGTTCATCCCTGTCACTGCCATATGGCTGCACGCATTCTTCCGGCGGTTTAATACATTTCTGTAAAGCGTTACACCAAGAATAACCTGAAGAGGTAATACATCCATGTTCATCCTTCTGTTCTTTTGGAGTTTGTGCACAGCCTAGTAGAAGTGATAATATCACCATACTAGAAATCAGAATTATGTAAGTTTGTTTCATCGGAAAAGTTAAGATTAAGAAATATATAAATGTTTTGATTAATTAGGCTGTGGGACATAATTAACCTGCATTTAGCTTCAAAAGATTGTGCCAGAGCACGAGGCATGAGACGGTGCAGTTTATTCTGCCCGTTAACTTCTGCTCTATCTTCCAGCCAAATCGCCTCTTGTCTGCTGAGAACGC